>CAZBOC010000100.1:0-9479 GCA_964493225.1 uncultured Caulobacterales bacterium
CCGATCCGATCACGGCTTTCGCCTCGGGCTGGATGCGCGTGCGCCAGCGCGCGAAGCAGCGCGGCGTCGAATTGCCCCTGATCGTCTCCGACCACGCCGACTGGGATGAACTGACGACGACCATTGCGGATATTCAGCCCCGGGAGCTCTGGGTGACGCATGGCCGCGAAGAAGCGCTGATTCACTGGGCCGGGTCGCAAGGCGTCGCAGCGCGGCCGCTCTCCCTCGTCGGCTACGAGGACGAACACGACTGATCCGCGCCCGTCGCGCTCACGCCGGGGCGGCGACGCCGAGCGCCTCGAGCCGGTCGAGGCGAAACTTCCAGGAAGGCTGCGTCAGGGCCCGCCTGCGCGTGAAACCCCGGGCGGCGAGCAGCCGCGAAGCGGCCTCGGGACCGTCGCGCGCCGCCACCAGCTGCGCTTCGGCGAGGATGATGCGCGGATGAAGCCCCTCGCGCGCGCCCTGCGGATCCGCGTCCGCGTGGACGGCGGTCAGTTCGGCCTCGGCGCGATCGAGCTCGCCGCGCATGACCAGCAGTTCGACGAGCATCGCCCTGCTGTAGCGGTCGACGCCGAGATTGCGCCGCTCGAGCGCGCGCGCGGTCTCAAGATGCGCCTCGGCCTGCGCGAACCGATCGGTCAGCATGGCGATATGAGCTTTCAGGCGGAAAGCCTCCCCCTCGGGACTCGCGTGGTTCTCACCCCATGCGATGATGCGGTCGATAATCCGCTCCGCTTCCTGAAGATCGCGCCGATAGTAGAGTTCATAGCCGACCCAGTGCAGGTGCACCGCGACCCAGTCCTTCAGATCGAGCAGCGGGTGGTTCTCATAGACGCCGGCCGTCCTCACGGCGATGCGATAGGCTGTTTCGAAATCGCCGAGCTGTTTCGAGAATTCCTGCAGGAAGAAGAGATTGTTGAGGAGGGCGTCGGGATCGTCGCCGTCGTCTTCCGCGACCGCCTCGGCGAAGACGTCGCGCGCGCGTTCGATGTCGGCGCGTTTACGCGTCAGAAGCGCGCGTTCGCCAAGATAATCGAGGCGCTCCGGGGACAGACGTTCGCGCGGATCAGCGTATTCGGCCTCAAGCGCGTCGAACAGCTCCAGGGCGCGCGCCTTGTCGCCCGTCCGGCTGAGGGCGACGGCCAGTTCGAGCTTTCCCGCGCGCAGGACGTCCGGCGCGCCGAAGCCTGCGGCGATCCAGGGCTCCAGCACCGACAACGAGGTCGGAAAATCATAGGCGGCCTCGAAGTGGCGCGCGACGACGAGGCTGATTTCAGCCGCGGTCTCAGGATCCTCGCGCCAGCGCGCGAGCGCCTCCGAGGCGCGATCGAGCATGACGGTCTTGATGCGCGCGGCGTCCTCCTCCGAGCCGAAGACGCGATCGAGAATATCGGCGTAGGCGCCTTCGAGCGCAGCCGACTGCTCCGCCTTTCGAAGAAAATGCTCCGCTTCCCCGCGCGCGGCCTCGGCGCGGGCGGCCGCCTGCGAGGCGCGGCCCGAAAAGGAAAGGCTCGCCCAAAGCCCGACGACGAGCGCGAGCACGAACGCCGCCGCGAGCCCGCTCGCGGCCGGATAGCGCCGGAGCGATTTGCCTATGCGATAAAGCCGACCGTCCCCGCGGGCCGCCACCGGGCGATGGGAGATGACGCCCGCCACGTCGTCGGCGAGGGCGTCGACGGAAACGTAGCGCGCCGCGGGGTCGAAGGCCGTCGCCTTCGCGGCGATGGCGGAAAGATCGGGGCTCGACAGGGCGACCGCGTCAACCTCCACCGAGCCGTCCTCGCGCCGTTCCGGGAGGCGCCCGGTCAAGAGTTCGTGAAGAAGGACGCCAAGCGCGAAGACGTCCGTCGCCACGCTCGGCGCCTCGCGGGCGAGCTGTTCAGGCGCGGCGTAGGCGATGGTCAGCGGTCCCGGATCGACGCCGTCCTCTCCCTCGATCAGGGCCGCGACGCCGAAATCGATCAGGCGAACGGCCCCTTCGCCCGTCACGAGCACGTTGGAAGGCTTCAGGTCCCGGTGCAGGATCAACTTGCCGTGGGCGTGGCTGACGGCGCGGCAGAGCGCGAGAAAGAGACCGAGGAGCGCCCGGCGGGACGGCTCTTTCAGCGTCACATATTTGTCGATCGGCTGGCCGTCGACGAACTCCATCGCCATGTACGGGCGGCCTTCGGCGGTCACGCCGCCGTCGATGATGCGGCTGACGCCCGGATGGTCGAGACGTGCGAGGCGCTTTCGTTCAAGGGTGAACAGGCGGCGGCGATCCTGCGTGTCGGCCCGCATGACCTTGAGCGCAACCGTCTGGTCGTAAAGCCCGTCATCGCGGGCGGCGCGGTAGACTTCGCCCATGCCGCCGGCGCCGATCAGATCCGCGATCCGCCAGACGCCGATGCGCGCGCCCTCTTTCAGGGGCGCCGCCCCCGTCGCCGCGTCGCGCCCGGCCTCGCCGATCGAGGTCTGCATGAATGACTGGAGATCGAACTGGCGGTCGAAATAACGCCGGATTTCCTCGGTCTCGGCGTCCGGCGCCGCGCCCATGGCGGAAAGCCGATCCTCGCGCTCAAGGGGCGAGAGACGCTCGAGCGCGTCGATGTCGCTGGTGATCCGCCGCCAGTCCATCCATTCTCCCTGAATTTCAACACGATTTCACACCGGCGTGCGATGGCTGTCCACAGCCGCCGTCCTTCGGAATAGTTCCAGATGCGCCGTATTAAAACGCGTGTTCACCGAAAAAATTTACCGCCGCGCAAGACCGCTTCGTCAGGCTCGCGTCGAGCGAGCGTCCCGATGCCACTTTTGCGCCATATTCTGACCGGCGGCCTGATTGCCCTATTTGCGGTTGCCGCCGCCGCGGGCCCTGCGCGCGCGGAGACCATCATATTCACGGGCTCAGCCTTCGGCGCCGTCGAGATCTTCGAGACAGCGGGTACGGCTGTCCAGTTTTACGGCTCGAACAACACCTCGCCCGTTCCTGTCAACAACAACGGTGCGAACTTCTTTTTTCACCGCGACACCAGGACGGGCGTCCTATCTCTCGGTCTGATCATCGACCAGCGCAATGACGGCACGGGGGGAAGGTTTCGCGGCGCGATCACGGGACTGCCCGCTGGCGCGTTCGTCGCACGCTCCGACGACGGCGGAGAGTTGCGCATGGCCGGTCCCGGAACTGCCCTTTTCGACTATCGCTTCTACAGCTGCTGCACAGACGGCGGCGTGATCAGCGGGCTTGAGGCGGGGCCGTTGAGCCTCGCCATCGACGTCGCCACCGCCTCGGGGCTCACGGACACTTATCTGGCCGCCCCGTCCGGCGTCATCTCGCTCGGCGTCGCGCCTGGCGCCGGCCTTTCCTTCGCGGTCTCGACGAGCCCGGAGCCCCGGGCCTGGGCCCTGTTCATCGCTGGTTTCGCCGGCGTCGCCGTCGCCATGAAGCGGCGGCGCAGGGCCATTCTCAGCGCGGGCGCGCCCGTCGCAGGCGACGTTTCGCCGTCCCTCGCCCAGCGCTGAAAAGACGCTAGTCTGGCGGTTCCATGAACCGCTTCGCCGCCCTCCTCGACCGCCTTGTCCTGACGCCCTCGCGCAACGCCAAACTGCGCCTGCTCGCCGATTACTTCGCCGAGACGCCCGACCCTGACCGGGGCTACGCGCTCGCCGCGATCACCCGGGACCTCGAGATCGCGAGCGCCAAGCCGGCGATGCTCCGCGCATTGATCAGCGAGCGCATGGATCCGGTCCTGTTCGAGCTTTCCTATGATTATGTCGGCGATCTGGCGGAAACGATCTCCCTCGCCTGGCCCGAAAGGCCGGGCGCGAATGCGGTCCCTGCGCTCTCGGAAATCGTCGAGACGCTTCGTGCGGCGAGCCGGGCGGAAAGCCCCGCGCTGATCGAGGGGTGGCTCGACGCCCTCGACGCCTCCGGGCGCTGGGCGCTCATCAAGCTCGTCACGGGCGGCATGCGGATCGGGCTCTCGGCGCGGCTCGCAAAACAGGCGCTCGCCGATTTCGGCGGCGAGCCCGTAGCGGAAATCGAGGAGCTCTGGCACGGGCTAGAAATTCCTTATACCGATCTTTTCGTCTGGCTGGAGGGGCGCGGTGAAAAACCAGCTTCCGCCGCACGCGCGCCTTTTCGACCCGTCATGCTCGCCCATCCGATCGACGAGCAGAAGGATTTCGCCGCGCTCGATCCCGCCGACTTCCTCGCAGAATGGAAATGGGACGGGATCCGCATTCAGGCCGCGGGCGAGGAGGGCGCGCGCCGGCTCTATTCCCGCACTGGCGACGACATCTCCGCGGCCTTTCCGGACGTCGTCGACGCGCTCGAAATTGACGCCGCGATCGACGGCGAACTCCTCGTCTATCGCCCGGACAGGGAAGGATTCGAGGTCGCGCCCTTCGCCGACCTTCAAAAGCGGCTCAATCGCAAGACGGTCACAAAAAAACTCGTGGCGGAGAGCCCCGCCTTCATCCGCGCCTACGACATTCTCCATCTCGCCGGCGAGGACCTGCGGCCCCTCGGCTTCGAGGAGCGCCGCCGGCGTCTGGAGGACTGGATCCTCGCGGCGGCGCCCGCGCGCGTCGATCTCTCGCCCCTTGTCGACTTCGCCGCATGGGACGACCTCGCAGCGCTGAGAGCCGCCCCGCCCACGGACGCGATCGAAGGCCTCATGCTCAAGCGCCGCTCCGCGCCCTACGTCGCCGGCCGCCCCAAAGGCGAATGGTGGAAATGGAAGCGCGAGCCCTTTGTCGTCGACGCCGTCATGATGTACGCCCAGCGCGGGCACGGAAAACGCTCGTCCTTCTATTCAGACTACACCTTCGGCGTCTGGCGCCGGGCGAACGGCGGCGGACGCGAACTCGTACCCGTCGGCAAAGCCTATTCAGGTTTCACCGACGAGGAACTGAAGAGCCTTGACCGATTTGTCCGTGAAAATACGACGGACCGCTTCGGGCCGGTGCGCCAGCTGCGCGCCAGTGAGGCGGAGGCCCTTGTTCTCGAAATCGCTTTTGAAGGGCTCAACCGATCGACGCGCCATAAATCCGGGCTCGCCATGCGCTTTCCGCGCATTGCGCGGATCCGATGGGACAAGCCGCCGGCCGAGGCCGACGGCATTGAGAATCTGGAGGCGCTGTTGCCCGCCTGAAGGTCAGGCGGCGACGGCGACGCCCTTACCGGAGAGGAAACCGCGCAGCTCGCCCTTCTCGAACATCTCCTTGACGATGTCGCAGCCGCCGACGAATTCGCCCTTCACATAGAGCTGGGGGATCGTCGGCCAGTCTGAGAACTCCTTGATCCCCTGACGAACGGCGTCGGATTCAAGCACGTTCGCCGAACCGTATTCCACGCCGAGATAGTCCAGCATCTGGACCACGGCCGACGAAAACCCGCATTGCGGGAACTGAGGGGTGCCCTTCATGAAGAGCATGACGTCGTTGCCCTCGATCTTTTCCTTGATTTCAGCGTGAGCCGCGGTGTCCGCCATTGGCGACCCTCCCTCTAATGATTTCCATTCTTAGCTAGGAGCGGCCCCGCCGAGGGTCAAGTCTCGCACACCGGCCCAAGACAACTGCTTTCAGCCCGCGCGCGTCGATGCTATCGGCGACGGGCGTCCGTCCACGCCGCTGACCGGAGACAATCGCCCATGCGCCTCATCGTTCCGCCGCCCGTACAGGGGCTTCTCGCTCTCGCCGCCATGTGGAGCGTCTCGAAGATCGCCCCGGGTCTCAATTTCGCATTCCCCGGCCAGCGCGGCGTCGCCCTCGCCTTCATCGGGGCCGGGATCGCCATCGAGCTTATCGCCGGCGGCGCCTTCGTCGCGGCCAAGACGACCGTCAATCCCCTCAAGCCCGAACGCGCCAGCCGTCTCGTGACCGGCGGGCTCTACCGCATCAGCCGAAACCCCATGTATCTGGGGCTCCTCCTGCTTCTGACGGGTCTCGCCCTCTGGTTCGGCAATCCGCTGAATATTGCCGTGCTTGCGCTTTTCGTCTGGTATGTGACGACCTTTCAGATACGCCCCGAAGAAGACGCGCTTGCGGAGAAGTTCGGCGCCGAGTTCGACGCCTATCGCGCGAAGGTGCGGCGCTGGATCTGACGCGGGACGACGGCGAGGCGCGCTCTCAATCCGCATACCGCTCATCATGAGGAGCGGCGCCCCAGGATAAGGGCGGGAGATCAGGCGCTGGCGCGCTCATTTTGATCGAATCTTTCCAGCCGCCGAAGCGCCGCCTCGGGGAGCGTCCGGCGCGCGGCGTCAAGGCTTTCTGACAGATGCGCGATCCGCGTCGTCGTCGTCACGGCGACGTCGATATTCGGATTGGCGAGGACGAAGCCCAGGGCGCGGCCGGCGGGGCGCCAGCCCGGCTCGGCGAGCGCGGCGCGTGCGCGGCGGGCGCGGGCCCATTCGGCGCGGTTCTTTGCTAAGGCTCGCGCCAGACGCCAGGCGTCGGCGGCGTTCCGTAGGCGAAGGAAATCATCAGCATAGAGCCCTTGCGCGAGCGGGGCGATGGCGACCGTCGCCTTGCCCGTTGCTTTCGCTTTCGCGAAGACGGGCGCGTGCTCGCGGCGCAGGAAATTATAGGCGCCCATGACAACGTCGAATTCAGGACGCGCCGCGGCCTCGTCCAGATAAGTCCCCTCCCCGCACACTCCCGCGCGCGCGATCTTGCCTTCGATCTCCAACGCCGCCAGCGCCGGCGCCGCTTCGGTCATTTCAGCGCTGTTCGGACCGTGCAGGTATAAAAGATCAAGGCGCTCGCGCCCGAGGCGCAACAGGCTCGCCTCGACGTCGGCGCGGATCGCGGCTTCGGAAAAGTCCTTTCGCGCACCCTTTCGGGTGTAGGACGTGCCTGTCTTTGTGCTGATGAAAATCGCATCCTGCGGCAGGTCCCGGACGATGCGGCCGAGGCGCGCTTCGGCCGCGCCGTAGAATCCCGCCGTGTCGATATGGGCGATTCCGCCATCGATCGCCGCTTTCAAAATGCGCCGCGCCTCGTCTTCCGGAAACCAGCCTTTCCCCCAGGCGCCGGAACAGCCGAAGCCGAGCCGCAAATCTCCCGGGTTGATCGACGCCGACACGGAGCCCAGCGGGCCTCAGGCCATCATCTTTTCGATCGGCAGGACGAGAATCCCGCTTGCGCCGAGCGCCTTCAATTCCTCCAGCGTCGTCCAGAACACGCTTTCCGTACAGACCGCATGGATCGCGACCTTGTCGGACGAACCGGCAAGTTCAAGCACGGTCGGCGCGTCGACCCCGGGCAGGATTTCCGTGATCGCTTCGACCGCGACGCGCGGGGCGTTCATCATGACGTATTTCGCGTCACGCGAGGCGAGGACGCCGCGCACGCGCTTCAGAAAACCCTCGAAGATCGCCTGTTTTTCCTCGCCGAAGGGCGCGGCGTTGCGGATCATGACGGCTTGCGATTCGAAAACCGTCGCAGCCGGCTTCAGTCCGTTGGCGTCAAGGGTCGCGCCGGTGGAGACGATGTCGCAGACCGCGTCGGCGATCTTCAGGCGCGGCGCCACCTCCACCGAGCCCGTCATCATCACCGGCGTCGCTGCGACGCCCTCGCGCTCGAAGAACGCGCGGGTGAGTCCCGGATAGGAAGTCGCAATCCGCTTGCCGTCGAAAGCGCCGTTGGAAAGGTCGCCCCATTCCTTCGGCGCGGCGAGCATCAGCTTGCATCGCGAAAAGCCGAGCGCCATGACGGTCTCGGCCGGGCTCGTATGTTCCGTCGTCAGACGGTCCTCCTCCGCGACATTCTCACCGACGATCCCGATGTCGCAGGCCCCGTCGCAGACGAAAGCCGGGATGTCGTCGTCGCGAAGGAGAAGAATGTCGATCGGCATTTCATGAACGCGCGCATACAGCTTGTCCTTGCCCCTCGACAGGGAGAGCCCGCAGCTTTTCAACAATTCGAAACTGCCCTCCGAAAGGCGTCCGGATTTCTGGATCGCGATGCGCAGACGCTGCTCGCTCATGCTGTCGTTTCCTTCATATTTCAGGCGTTCCGTAAGCGGTCGATCATGCGACGGTAGCCTTGATGGGGCTCCTCCTTCAGGAACCGGGCGACGCGGGCGACGGTCGTCGTCGACGCGCCGGTCTCTGCGGCGATGTCGCGATAGGAGTGGACGCCGGCGTCCAGGAGGAGCGCAATGCGCCAGCGCTCGGACAACGCCTTGATCTCGGCCGGCGTGGCGATGTCGCGCAGAAACGCTTCGGCCTCGCACTCGTCCCTGAGGGCGACGAGCGCCCGACACAATGCGTGAAAATTCCGCTCCTTTATCCCCGGTCGCGGCCGCTGCGGCCGCTTCGCCGGGCGGGTTGTCAGCCAGCGCCATGGTCGCAGGGTCCAGTCTTTGCGTGCGCGTAGTACTACGATGAAACGCGGGGCGGTCAACAGCGCCTCGCGCCTGCGCTGAATTCCCCGAATTCCCCGTTGACGCCCACCCTTTTATTCGGACGCGTTTTGAAAGCACAAGGCGTCGCGCCCTGGAGCGCGCGCGGCGTTGCGCACGGGGCCGCCCGGCCATAAATCGTCGCCGGACCGCGGCGCAAGCGCGGGAAAGGGAGCCGCCGTCATGACTGAAAACCTGAAGCTCGACATGAACTACCGCTTCAGCGAGGCCGAACTCACCGAACTCGCGGCCTATGGCAAGCGCGCCCGCCATGGGGCGGGCGACGTTCTGATCGAGGAAGGCGAAGCCGAACCTGATTTTTGCGTACTTCTCTCGGGCCAGCTCGACGTTTATCTCCATGAGCACGGGCAGGAGCGCCGGGTCGGATGGCTCGAACCCGGTCAGTTCACCGGCGACGTCTCCATGATCACCGGCCAGCGCTCGCTCATCGTCGCGCGCATGGTCGAGCCGGGCGAGGTCCTCCACATCCGCCGCGCGGCGTTGCGCCGGCTCCTCGTCGAGCGATCGGGACTTTCCGACGCGATCGTCACCGCCTTCGTCGCCCGCCGCGCCTGGGCCCGGTCTTCCGGACATGCGAGCGTCGTTCTCGTCGGGCGGGCGTTCGATCAACAGGCCTTCTCCCTGCGCGATCTCCTGACGAAACACGCCGTGCCGCATCTCTGGGTCGAGGCCGACGCGGATCCGGCAGCGGCGTCAATCCTCGAGCGGCTGGGGATTGCGCTGGACGACGCGCCCGTTCTCGTGACCGGCGCGAAATCGGTCCTAGTCAAACCTTCCCTCGCCGAGGCCTCGCGGGCGCTGGGGCTCGACATTCTCCCCGACAACGCCTGCGCCGACGTCGTCGTCATCGGCGCCGGGCCGGCCGGCCTCGCCGCTTCGGTCTACGCCGCCTCGGAAGGCCTCAGCGTCGTCACGCTGGATAAGGTGGCTCCCGGGGGCCAGGCCGGAACAAGCTCCAAGATCGAGAATTATCTCGGCTTTCCGTCGGGCGTCTCGGGCCGCGAACTCGCCGAACGCGCCAATCTCCAGGCGCAGAAATTCGGCGCCCGCCTCGCCGCGCCGGCGCGCG
>CAZBOC010000101.1:0-9478 GCA_964493225.1 uncultured Caulobacterales bacterium
CTCGCTTTTGGATTGTAGTGAACAATTTTCGATGTCGCTGGAGGGCGATTGCGCAACCGATCCGCCCGCTGCAAGGTCCCCTTCTCTGCGCGCCCATATGAAATGGCCAGTCGCCCAGAGGTTGAAAACGACAGCGCTGGCGAGACCCCATTTGAGGCCCGCGCCATCGCTGACGGCGCCGATAATGAGCGGCCCTAGGCCGAGACCAATGAGATTGACGGCAAGATTGAATAGCGCAGCCGCCATGGCGCGGCTGCGTTCCCGTGCGAGCCCTTGAATGGCGGCGAAGACCGGTCCGTACCAGAAGGCGTTGAACGCCGCCAGGACGAGGAGCAAAACGAACGCCAGGTTCGGCGCGTTGGCGAGCACCATTGCAACGAGAAACGGCGCTGCGCAGACAAGGCCAATCGCCGGAAAACGCGGCGCGCGGTCCGGATCGTCGAAGCGCGTCGACAAATAGCCGCCAATCCAGGCGCCGAACGCGCCGCCAATACCGATCACGAGGCCGAGGCTGACGCCGATCCGCGTTAGCGACAAGCCAAATTCTTCGACAAAATAGACGCCGAGAAATGCAACGAGGCCGTATCCGCCCAGGGATGCAAGCGCGGCCCCGGCCGTGAGATGACGGTACGTTGTCGAGCCTACAAGTTCGCTGATGGCCTGTTTGAAGGGCGGCGCAGCAGATGCAGCGGCGGTAGTTCCTTTTTGGCGCGGCTCCTTGATGGTGAACACGGCGAGCAGCGCCAGTATTACGCCCGGGACGCCCAGCACGAAGAACGCGGCGCGCCAACCAAAAGCGTCGGCGACGATCCCGCCAAGCGCCAGCCCCGCGAGCGTGCCGAAGGAAATACCCATGGAGAAAATGGCGAGCGCAGCGGCCCGCGTTTCTTTCGGCTCATAGGAGCTGATCAGCGAGTGCGACGCCGGTACGCAAGCGGCTTCGCCGACGCCAACGCCGATGCGCGCGATAAAGAGTTGAAGAAAATTCGCGCTCACCCCGCATAGCGCGGTCATGACGCTCCACAGCGCGCACGCCCCCGACAGAATATGCACGCGATTGAATCGGTCCGCCGCCCAGGCGATCGGCAATCCCAGGGTCGAATAGAAGATCGCGAAGGCCAATCCGGTGATGAGGCCGAGCTCGGTATTGGACAAACCAAGGTCGGCTTTGATCGGGGCTGCGAGAATGGAAACAATCTGGCGGTCAAGGAAGTTCAGCGTATAAATCGCAAGCAGAACCCCGAGAACGTATCGCGAGCGCGGCAGCCCGGCGCCGTCAGTTGGCGGGACGCTGGCGTGCTCCATAGGCTCGGCTGTCGCCGCAATTTCGGCGCTGGCGTCCAATTTCGCCCCTGTTGTTTCATTTTCGTTGCTTCAGCCACCCAATAGGCCGGCGTGATGGCGCAAAATGAGTCTAGATCTCGGATGCCTTATTGTCTACAATTTTGATCACAGAATCACATGCTGGAACGCCAGTTTTGCAGATTTTTTCGCGCACTTCGACTAGCCGGCAAGCGGAAAGCGACGGGTTTTTTTGACTAAAGCGTAGAAGATTGCAGACAATCAAATGTTTTCGGAAAGGACGGCGGCGCCATGACGGACGAAAGGGAACTTGCCTTGAAAAGCGGGCGCGCCATTGCCTGGGCGCCAGCGCAGACGCGACGCGGCGTCATGACGGGCCTGGGCGCAGCAATGGCGATGGGATCGCTCGCCTGCGCGCCCGCTGCCCGCGGGCGCGACCAAAGCGTCGGTTTCCGCGAACGGATCGCCGAACGGCGCGGCGTCAAACTGCCTGACATGGCGGATGATTTGCCGACTGAGCGGATCGCTGCTCCGCGCGCTCAGCCAGGACCGTTCCAAGTCTTCGAACGCGAAGGCGTCTGGACAGACTCCGCGAGAGGGGGGCGCGCCATTCCCTGGCGCGCTTATCTGCCGAAGGGCAAAAATGCGGCGCCGGTCGCGATTTATTCCCATGGCGGCGGCGGAACGCGGGACAGCGGACGCCAATATGGCGAACATCTCGCCAGTCACGGATTAGCGTCGCTGCATCTCCAGCATGCCGGCAGCGATCGCGACGCCTTTCGCGAAGACCGCCGGGACATCGCCCGCGCTGTCAATGAACCCTCACTCGCCGCAGTACGATTTGAGGATGTCGGCTTCGCTGTCCGTCAGATTCGCGCATCTGGCGGCCAACTGGCGAGCGCCATTTCACCGGCCGCATTCGGAATTTACGGCCATTCGTTCGGTGCGATCACGACGCTTGTGGCCGCGGGCCAGTCCATTGCAGGGTATGATCAACAATTTTCCCAATCTGACTTCAAAGGCGCTGTCGCGTTAAGCCCTTCGCCGCCGCGACCGGGGTTCGGCGACGCGGAAACTGCCTTCCGCGACATGCTCATGCCGATCCTGCATTTGACCGGCACGGAGGATCATGCCCCAAACGGCGACTTCGACGCGCCGGCGCGCAGAATTCCATTTGAGCGGATCACAAATGTAGATCAGTATTTCATCAATCTCCGGGGCGCCAACCATTTTACGTTCGGCGGCAATCCGAATCCGCAATTGGGCCGAATGAATTTTTCCTATCCCGGCCTCGCCCGCCATCACGACCTCATCAAGGCGGCGACGCTTGCCTTCTTCCAATGGTCGCTTGAGGACAGCGACGACGGACGCGCATTCTTGGACAGCCGCTTTGAGCGATTGCTTGGACCGGGCGACGAAATCATTGCAAAACAGGCGGCCTGAGGGCGACGCGAATGGGTCTGGATTTCCACGTCTACTGGTCGGTTCGCTCGCCCTATTCCTATATGGTGACGGCGCGCCTCTATGAACTGCAGCGCGATTTCGACGTCGCCTGTTCGGTGAAAGCTGTTTATCCGCATGCGCTGCGCGCTCCGGATCTTGCCAAAGGCCGCAACAAAACGTGGCTTCAATATTTCAAGACAGACATTGTGCGGACCGCCGAATTTTTGGGTCTCCCGATGAAGTGGCCGACCCCCGACCCGGTGGCCGTCGATCCGGACACCGGCGCCCCGCTTGAAGATCAATCGCGCGCTCAAAGGCTGACGCGGCTCGCCTGCGCGGCCGAAGAACGCGGCGGCGGGATCGACTTCATTCACGCCCTGACGGGTCTTTTATGGAACCCCGAGACGGGCGACTGGAGCGAAGGCGGCAAACTCGAAACGACGATGGAACGAGCGGGCATCGACCTCGCCGCGCTCGACGCGGCGATTGCGTCCGACCCTGACAAATACGAAGAAATGATCCGCGACAATCAGCTTCAGGAACTCAAAGACGGCCATTGGGGCGTGCCCGTCATGGTGTTCGAAGGAGAGCCCTTTTTTGGTCAGGACCGTTTCGATCAACTTGTCTGGCGAATGAAACAGCGCGGCCTTAAGCCGCGAAAGAAAGATGGAGCGTCATGAAGGGACCAACGCGTCGCGGCGTCCTCGCCATGGCCGGCGCCGGTCTCGCCGCCAGCGCCTGCGGCGGCAAGGCTGAAGAGGCGGACTGGAACGCCGGCGACGTGCGCCATGTCCTGCCGACGGCGAGCGACACGGAATTTCTGATAAAAATTTCCCTTCGCGCGCCGATCGATGCAGCGAGGCTCCAGGTCGGCGACTATTCGGTCTCAGGCGAAAGGACCGATACGGAAGGGCGCAATTGGCGTTTTCGCGCGCGCGATCTTTCGCCGGGCCTAACCTATCAATTGCAATTATTCGCCGGGCGGCGCGCCTTGTGCGATCCATGGCCGCTGGCGACCATGGCGGCGCGCGACAGCCTTCCCGAGCGCTTCCGCATCCTGTCCTACACTTGCGCCGGCGGTCCGGAAGACGCCAAGAGCATTGGCGGTGTCGAAGCGTTTCGCCCCCTCGCCGTCCGACAAAAACTGATTGAACGCGGCCTTTCTTTCAATCCGGACGTTGTTATCGCCAATGGCGATCACATCTATTGGGATCAGCGCGCCTGGCTTGAGCATCCGCACCCGGAAATTCGCCGGCTGACGAAAGAGACTTACGATAAGTTCGGCTATTTTGATCGCGATCGCATCATTTTCGGTAACGACAACGAGTCGCTTATCAAGCGCATCGGGGAAGAACAGATCGCCGATCTCTATGGGACGCGGCTGCGCTCGACGCCCGCCTTTTTCGTCAACGATGATCATGATTATTTCGAGAACGACGATGCGTTTGAGGATTACGTCGCCTTTCCGCCGGACGCCTTTCAGGTCCGCGCCGCGCGCGCCGTGCAACGACTTTTCTATCCGGAATTCCTTCCCGATCCGACGCGGCCCGCCGCGATCGCCGGCGCCTCAGCGCCGGACAACGGGCCGGGCGTTTCTGAATGCTTCGGCACGATCCGCGCCGGGCGGCTGTTCGAAGCCGCGCTTTTTGATTGCGGACGGTTTCTGACGCTCAAAGGTCCCGCCGCCGGCCTGATCCCAGCGGATGCGGAGGCCTGGCTCCTCGCTCGAACCAGGGCGGAAGAGACAGCGCATTTCATGCACGTCCCCTCCCACCCTATGGGCTGGACGGCCGGGAAATGGCGCGAATGGTATCCGGATGTCGTGGCGAAGCCCGGCGCCGACGGCGTCGTCGTCAGCACGCATGACGGCGCCAAAGGCGGCGTTCTGACGACGGACGTCGAAAAATATATGTGGCAGGAGGGCTGGTTCCGTCAGCACCAGCGCCTCGTTGCAGCGCTGTCAAGGCAGCAAAAGCGACCAGCGATAACATTGTCCGGCGATCTTCACGCTATCGGTCATGGCGCGATCATGAAAAGCGGCGATCTTGATTGCGCGCAAAACCCGGTTCACTCCATTCTATCGGGACCCATAAGCGCGTCCATGGCGGGTTGGCCGACTTTCGCCCGCGGGGTCGCGCCCGCGCCGCCGCACGGTATGGCGCTGGAACAGGAGGCGCCGCCCGCTGAACGCAATGGTTTTACATTGATTGATGTCGAGCCGGAAAAGATAAGGGTCACGCAGTTTTCATGGCGCGAACCCGAACCCATCGACGCGCCGGAAGACATTAAGCCGACGTCTACGTTCGAAATTCCGCGTCGCTGACCTGCTGCTTGCTCCGGGGCCGAACTCACCTTGCTTCGACCGGCAAAAGTTCATTATGGCTCGGCGATGTCCGGTTCTGCGGGCTTCTCGGACATTCCCCGTCAGGTCCGAATGCTGGCGGACTGCGCCAGGTCTCTTTCTACGATTTTTGAAGGAGCGATTGTCTGATCGGTTCCAACGTTTAATCGACAGCGGCTGTCACCTTAAACTTGTAGACGCGCCCCTCGGTCGTCGCCGGATAGTAAACCACCCCGGCGCAATTGGGCGCCATAACCGCCCCGCCGAGACGGCCTACGATGGGGCTGCGCGCAAGTTCGGCGCCGCTTCCCGCGTCGCGCCAGACGACCTGCTCGCGGTCGTAATCGAAACTTTCAGCGTCGATCGCGTCAGTCGAAATCAACACGCGGTCGCCCTTGGAACCGACAAGAATCGAGAAGCTGAAGGATTTTTGATTGTCGCGCCATGCTTCTTCAAATGCGCCGTCCGGACCAAGCCGATAGGCGCCGATGGATCCGGCAAGACCGTCTACTATGAAAACGATATTGGCGTCTGGATCGACAGAGGGCATCGACGGAATCATGGATCGCGGACGATCTGCGAAAGGCTGCAACCGCACCTGACCCGAACCATCATGACGCGAGACGGCGAGAAGCGTGAGGGGCGTCGTCGCCGGCAGGGCGTTGGATTGCAGAATCACCCAGTCGTTCATGACGGCCGCCGCTGTTGCGGGCGTCTGACCCTCTCCGCGATAGGTGATGGGGCCCCATTCGCGGTCTCGCCTCAATTTTCCATCCCGATAGATGAAGCGGTACAGTCGATCGATGCCCGGTGCATAAATCTCGTCGCCATTTCGGCCCGGCGTTGCAGAAATCCGCCCGCCGATCAGCTCCTCCGCCTCGATGTAAGAGCGAATTTCCATCGTATCCGGATCGACCGCAGCGATGACGGAAGGCGCTGTCCCGTCCGTGCCGCAACGGATCACAGCCTGAAAGCCGTCCGTCTCGCAACCGGGTTTGCGATGATGGGACTTCAATATCAGGGTCCCGTCGCTGGCCGCCGTAAATCCGTTATAGGCGGTGTCGCGCGGGGGTTGGTTTGTTGGAAGAACAGCGATGTCGAGGATGGAGCCGGTATCGCGATCGAGTTTCGCCAGTCGGTAGCCGTAAACGGCATAGATATGGCCGTTAGCATGAACGCCGATGACGCCCGGATAATTCCATTCGCCAAGCGCCATGGAGGCCAGGAGATCAGTTCGCCAGAGAATTGACATGTCGCTTGTGTCGATCTTGGCGACGAACGGGCCCGGCGCGCCGCCCCCGCCGCGGGTCACGCCGCCAAGCGCATAGAGTTCTCCTGAACTCCCGGTCGCAAGATTATAAACGCCCGGCAAACCATCTGTGTGCGAAGTCTCGACGTCGGCGCCGGCGAGTTCGCTCGCACGTGGTTCAGGAATCGTACGGAACAGATGGGTCCGCCCCGAATCCGCATGTTCGAAGGACGCCGGCCCTTGCATCCATTGACCAGCAATTCGAGGGTCGGACGCGGGGCATGTTGCAAGGTCATCGCTCGCGTCGGCGCCGCAGCAAAATGCGAAGGCGCACGCCAGGAACACTTGAAATATGATGCGCTCAACCATTTTGAATTGTTGCAGACAGCTCGGTCCAACCTAAAAAGAATTCAACTTCGGCGTTCAAATAAGAGAAGAGGCGGCCAGGGAGGGTCGCCGCCTCTTCTCCTGTGCGCCCCCTCAAAACTGGAGCGTGACTTCGAACCCGTACTTGCGGGGTTCGTTGTAGAACTCATTCTGCAAGACGTTCTGCAGCAAATACACTTCGTCGCCGATATTGCGAACATAGCCGGCGATGCGCCAGTACTCGCCGCTCAGGCCGCCGCGTAAATCGCCGAGAAGGAAATGATCCAGGCTGCGTCCCGTAAACTGAGTATTCGGAATGCCTGACCCGAACCGCGTCGGCGAATCTCCAACGGCGTTTTCATAGCCGCCGCCCTCCGCCTGCAAGCTGCCGCCGAAAAATGCGTCGACGCCCTGAGCAACCGGGAATGTGTAAAAACTGTTCAGAGCAATGATGTAGTCTCGGGTGCGCGGAACCCGCGCGCTTGAGAGATCGAATTCCACAATGCCGACGCCGCCGACGGAAACGAGCAGACTGGTATTGTCGTCAAACTCGCCGAATATTGTTGATGCGCTGAGCCCCCCGACTAGGATCCCCGGTCCGATGGGCTTGCGCCAATTGAGCTCCGCCTCAAGCCCGTAGATGTCAGAACCGCTGACATTCTGCAGCGCAGTCGAAGTGTCCGTCGTCGAAATCGCCGTTGCCAGCTGCGGATTATCAGTGATCATGTAAAAGCCGGTGAGCCCGTATCGAAGCGCCCCTCCGCTGGTCGTGCCTTTCCAACCAAGTTCAAAGGAATGGGCTTCTTCACCTTCATAAGGGACGAAATCTATATTCGAGACCGCGGTGTTAAATCCGAACGGGCGGTAACCCGACGCGAAGCGAAAATAGATAATACCGTAGTATACAAGGTCGTATTTCAACGTGGCGTCCGGCAGGAATTTCGTTTCGCTGCGCTCAAGATCGCCGGTTGAAATGATCGCCATGCCGTTCTCCGTCCGCGTGAATGAGAAATCCTTGCTGTCTCTCACGACGCGGGCTTCGACTGAAAGGTTGACGCGATCCGAGAGGTCGTAACCCAACAACCCGAAGAAGGAGAACGACGTCAAATCTTCGGATGAGCTGTCGGTGCGGGTCGCTAGTGCTGCAAGAGGCGGCACGAAGGATGAACCGCTGTTCTGCAATTCGACATCGTCGCTGAAAGTTTGAAAATCGCCGCCGACAAGCCACTGCCAAGGTCCCCCTGCTTTTGACGAAAGCCGAATTTCGCCGCCATAGCGCTTGAAGTCTTCCCGCTGCGCGACAGTTATATCTGTTCCGCCGACGCCCTGAAATCCCAGGAATTGATCAAGATCGTCACCAAATCGCTCGCCGTCGCGATCCTTAAAGGCGAACACGGCGGTCAGATCCGCGAAATCGAGATCCGATTCAAGTTCGCCGAAAACGGCGATTTCGTCGATTTCGACACGGCCAATTGAATTGGAATTACGCTCGAATTCGCCGGGATCGGCCTCGCCGCCAATGGGCTGTCCGCCATTATCAAATGGCAATCGGCGTCCGAGGTTCGAAAAGCTAGGCGATTCGTTGCTGTAATACTCGACCGTAACGGTGGCGTCGGTTCGTTCGCCGAAAAGCGTCCTCAAGGCGCCTCGCGCTCCCCAGTTTTGCTGCGTATCGAGGGTTTCGCCAGTATTCACATCCGTATAGAAACCGTCGTTCTGATCAGTGAAAAAACCGCCGAAGCGGACAGCTGCATTATCCGACAGCGGCGCATTCAGGACCGCTTCGAAATTGTGGCGGTCGATGTTTTCGAACCCATAGTTCACGCTGCCTGAATACTTTTCAGGATCGGGCTTATTGTTGATGACATTAACCGCCCCGCCCACGGCGTTGCGGCCGTAGAGCGCACTTTGGGGCCCGCGATAGGTTTCTATGGTCCTGACGTCGAATAAGTCGATCCGGTTGAACGATCGCCCGCCAAAACCGCCGCCAGCGACATAGATGCCGTTCCGATAAATGCCGGTCGCTGATTCGCTGAAGCCGAGGCGGCCCGCGCCCTGCCCTCTTATCGAGATGTCCGCAAGATATTCGGGCCCGCCGCTGACGAAGGTTGCGCTTGGAATCTGGCGCACCAGATCGACGCCGGTTTGAATCGTGAGATTTTCAAGCGCCTCGTCGTCAATGACGCTGACCGCCACCGGCGCATCGTCGATGCTTTCCTGAATTTTCCGAGCCTTCACGACAATGACATCGTCTTCGTCTTCGTCGTCAGTCGCGCCGACCTGCGCGATCGCGACCTCGCCAGCCGCCGTCGCGATTACAAATGCCGCTGCACTGCAAAAAAGCCCCTTGCGCATTTTATTCCTCCCTGGCGCTAGTCTTGATTTTGTGGGGAAGAGTAACTTCGGGCGACCGGTATGTCCACCATATTGTTTACAATCTGGACTACAAAAATTATACGCTATGAGCTTTTTGCCACACTAAATTCTGAGTTCTGGGGAAAGACGCGCGCATATTGCGGCCATTGCAATCACGCACAAACGGAAAATAGCCTCGATTATACTGATGGCAGGGCTTCTGAAGATGGTCCGAGCCGCGACCCTGGAAACCCTAGATCGCAAATTCCTGAGCAGCCGCACAAGCGTCCTCATGGAGCGCGACGGCGATGCGCTCAGCTTTCCTGGCGTCGCCTTCCGCGATGGCTCGCGCCCGCACTCCGCGTTTCGGGCGGCGAAAACCTCGGGCGCGAGGGCCAGCGCGTTGACGAGATGGCTCACAC
>CAZBOC010000102.1:0-9396 GCA_964493225.1 uncultured Caulobacterales bacterium
CCGCTGATTTGCGCGCGTCGGAGACCTTCGGCACCGTGAAGAAGCGCACGATGACATGGGGCAGGCCAGCCGTTCCGACCATCAGAGCGAGCGTGATCGCGGCCACGTCGATCATGGACTTCGAGCCTTCAGTGTACGGCCTGAATCCGAGATCGACGAGGCTCTTGTCGAGGGACTGCAGAACGGTCATGCCCGATCCGTCATTGACAAGGGAGCCGAGGCCAAGCTGCGGGGTCGGATTGTCGGTGATCAGGATAGAGATGAAAATCGCCGGCACCATATAGGCGAAGATCAGGACGCAGTACTGCGCGACCTGGGTGTAGGTGATCCCCTTCATGCCGCCGAGGACCGCGTAGAAGAAAACGATCGCCATCCCGATGAAAACGCCCATGGTGATCGGGACGTTCAAAAAGTTGGAGAACACGACCCCGACGCCGCGCATCTGGCCGGCGATATAGGTGAAGGAGATCACGATCAGGCAGACGACGGCGACGACCCGGGCGGCCTTCGAATAATACCGCTCGCCGATGAAGTCGGGCACCGTGAACTGGCCGAACTTGCGCAGGTAGGGCGCAAGCAAGAGGGCGAGAAGAACGTAACCGCCGGTCCAGCCCATGAGATAGACCGAGCCGTCATAGCCCGCGAAGGCGATGATCCCGGCCATCGAAATGAACGAGGCGGCGGACATCCAGTCGGCCGCCGTCGCCATGCCGTTGGCGATCGGATGAACGCCGCCGCCGGCGACGTAGAATTCCTTGGTGGATCCGGCGCTGGTCCAGATCGCGATGCCGATGTAAAGGGCGAAGGACAGCCCGACGAAGATGTAGGTCAAGAGTTGGGTGCTCATGGTCGCCGCTCCTTATGCGTCGTCGTCGACGCCGAACCGGCGTTCGATCCGCTTCATGCGGAATGAATAGAAAAAGATCAGGGCGACAAACGTATAGATCGATCCCTGCTGGGCGAACCAGAAGCCGAGCGGATAGCCGCCCAGGCTGAAATTGTTCAGTACGTCGACAAACACAATGCCCGCCCCGAAAGAGACGACGAACCAGATCGCGAGGAGGAAGCCGAGAAGCCGGATATTGGCGTTCCAGTATTGCTGGACCCGCGCCTCGGTCATCACCTCTTCGTCGTGATGGCTGTGGGGGGGCATGTTGCCGCCCTCGTGGTGGTAGGGCTCCTCCGCCCCCGCCGCTTCCGTCGAGGCCGCCATTGCGGCCGGCGGGGCGCCGGTCTCCATCGTCGCTGCGCTCATGGCGTGCGTCCTCCTTCTTCCCTGTGGGTTGTCGTCGCCGGATTTCCGGACCCCGCCAGAATAGGCGCGCGCGGCGAAGCCGGAAACGCGACTTTGGTCGTAAGGAGAGGGCCGCGAGCAACGCGATGTCGGCGACCGCTTCCGGAGCGAGGCCCTGATCCGTCGGACCGGCATGGCGCGCGGCGCTATCTCGATGACGCAGCTTCAGGCAAGCGGGGCCAGCCAAGAGACTTGCGGGGATTTTATGAAGGACGTTATCGTTGGGTTTGCGGTCGCTTTCGCGGCCTTCGCATTTTCCGAAACCGCCTTGGCGAGGGTCCGTCAGTCAATGAAGGGAACGCCATGCAAATTCACTATCTCGAAATTGTAACGCCGAAAGTGGAAGAGACGTGCGCGGTCCTTGCGGCGCAACATGGGGTGAGCTTCAGCGAAGCCGAGGCGGCGCTCGGGAACGCGCGTATCGCAATGCTCGGGGGCGGCGGGCGGATCGGCGTGCGCGCGCCGATGCGCGCCGACGAGGAGCCGGTCGTTCGCCCCTACATGCTCGTCGGCGACATCGAGGCGGCGTCGACAGCAGCCGAAGCGGCCGGCGCGCGGTTCGCCATGCGCGCGACCGAGATCCCGGGGCATGGCAAATTCGCCATCTACTTCCTCGGCGGGATAGAGCACGGCTTGTGGGAGCAGTGAATTCCGGTCCCGGCGCCGGTCCGGGGCGCGCCGCGCGCAGGGATTGCGACCTCCGCCGGAGGGAAGCGCTGCAACGCTGACAGCGGGCCTCCGCTTGCGTTGTCGAAAGGAGCAAAGCCCGGTCTCGCCCGCCCCTCGGTCGTGTTGCGCCAAAGGGGCGGACGGGGGGGCGGACGGCGAGGCCGGAAGGGCGGGGGCCGGAAGGGCGGAGCCGGAGGGATAGTCGCCCGCGTCGGCGAAGTTCCCCGGTCGGCGAGCGCGGCGGTCCTGAGGCTCGAAACCCAATCAGACCGACCGGGTTGGGGCCAAAGCCGACATTCATCCCTCGATCAGGGTGTTTTGAAAAACCTTCTCGCGAGCACCGAAGGCTATAGGCCACCACAACGCGCCGACCTCGAAAACTGCGCTCCAACCATTCTCACTGCGTCGCTCTACAATTGACCGCCGCAATAGTGGTGCAGTCACTTCGCGCAATCGACAATGATCTGAGAGCCCAAATGCGACAAATTCCAGCGCATCTTCAGAATCAGAAAATTCTTCGTGGAATCCGCCTTCGCCAAAAGTAACGACCCAACGTTCACCGTTACCGTGGAGACCGATCTTGAAGCCGCCGTCGTTTGGCGGGTCAATCTCACAGCCGTCAGCGACAAGTGTGTGTCGTACCTGCGGATAGCGACTTAGTTTGCCCACCAACACGTCCAATGGGTTATTTGGCTCGTCTTGCATTCAAAGATTCTGTCGCCGTTTACCAGAACACGCAATGACCGCTTCCGGCGAATTCCAGTATGAGGCGCTTCGCGCCTCGTAGGGCGGGCTTAAGCCCGGCAATTTTTCTCGGCGGGGTGAACCGCGCCTTACTACCTGACTTTCGGCGCGGTAAGCCTTGCAAGCTCATCCAGCAACCTTGAGAACTTTCTAAGCTGATCGAATTGTTCGTCGTCTATTCCATCCGGGTCAAAATGCATCACGTCGTTTCGAATAATGCGCACATAATTCATCTCGGCACAGAAGTGTTTACGATCGGCCACTATGCCCAGTTTCGCCCAATTTCCATCAAACTCAAGAAGTCGGATGTACTCCCCAAATGTAAGGTCTGCGACACTCTCAACTTTTTCCTGTCGCTCCGGGTCATTTTCATTGCAGCACGCCCGCAGGGTGTCCAAATCAAAAATCCCGGTAATCATATTTCGAATCTGATTTTCAATTTGGCCAAGTAACAAGAATGGCTCAGATAGGCGTTGAAACTGCTCACTAAGATCAGTTGCTGTCACGATACCGGTAATCCGATTATCGGAAGAAGATCGAACAAAGACGAAATCGCGCTGAATAATGATCTTTGTAGCCTCGAATAAGGATTCTGTATCCTTAATCTCGTGCGCTTCGTCCATCGCGTGCCTGACTTCAGTGATCGAGTTTTTCTGTGTCAGTCGACTGCCAATAGACTTCCAGCTGATAACACCCTTAAGTTCTCGCTCCCCAACTATTACGGCTAATTGGGAAAAATCATCCTCCAACATGAGCGTTACTTCCTTTTCAAGCGTATCTTGCGGGTTGACGGAAACGACTCCCCGGTTGGCTGCCTCCAACATACCAATCAAATGGGCCGCATCCTTCTGCTCAAATTCAGCGCTGGTGCCATTGTTGGTATCTTCTTTAGGAGCTGCTTTATCGTCAGTCGTTTGTGTTTCAAGCTTTCGGAAAACAATCTTTCCGTCGATCCATGTGCTCGTAAAATCTGGCGCGGTGGAGAGGCCTGCTGCGCGAAGCTCTGCTTTTATCCGGTCGACAACACCTGTACGCCGCCGCTTTGACCCGAACCAACGCAATAATTCGCGTACCGTCGTTTTTGGCTCCTTGCCTGCCGCGACGTCTTCCTTTGCCTTTTCAATTTGCTCGATCATCGCGTCAGTCTCATTTCCTCTTTATAGTATGAAGCGCTTCGCGCCTCGTAGGGCGGGCTTAAGCCCGGCAATTTTTCTTGGCGGGGCGAACCCCGCCCTACAATTCCAATGTCCCCTTAGCAGCAAGACCAGACATTGAGATAGCGCTGGAAAATGTCTGACACCGACGATTTCCAGCCGTTCTGATTTATAATGGGCTTTAAGAGGCTGCGTCTATCTCGGCTCTCATCCGCGCGAAGCTTTCCGCCTTCTTCTGCAGCGTCGCGTCGTCTTTCAGGGCTGAGACTTTTTCGTCGATCGCGCCCCAGTCTTCCTCGGTGAGGAATTCCCCGGCGACCGGAAAGAAATGCATCTCTTCGTTCAGCATGTGGGCGCGGAACTTCTCGATATAGGCTGTGGCGATTTCCGCCAGTTCGGCGCGCGGAAGCTCGGCGCCGGCGAGGATCTGGGCGACGCCCTCGCGGAAGGTCGCGGCGAAGTCGGCGAGTTCGCGGTGTTCCGCGCGCAAATCAAATAGACCATGCACGTTCTCGGAGTGTTTCGCGATATCGTCGCCGAGGCGTTCAGCGAGCCGGAGATAGACCGCGTCCTCGACGCGGTGATGGGCTTCGTCGGGAACCGAGGCGAAGAATTCGGCGAGATCTTCAAGAAGACCGTAGTCGGACAGTTCGCCCTTCGACAGAAGCGCGGTCTGGCGTTCGAAGGCGGAGACGATCCTGCGCAGTTCAGCGTGGTCGTTCTTCAACTCGTCGAGGATCGCGTTCATGTCCGCCTCGCCTGTCTTCGGCCGCGCCCGCCTTCAACCGGGCCCTGAAGCGCGCCGGCGACGCGCACCGGTCAGCGCGGTTCGTCTTGACCCTCGCCGCCGCCCGGCGGCGCGGGTTCGCCAAAACCGTCCTGGCCGTTCTTGAGGAACTCGTCCCAGTCCTCCACCTCCCAGAACTGTTCGTCGAGAAAGGCGCCCGCCGTCGCCGCATCAATGTCGGCGAGGCTCAGTTTCTTCTGTTCTTCGGCGTCGGCTGCGAAGGCCGCGAGGTCGACGATCTCCTGCGCTTCAAGATAGATCACGTAGCCGAGTTCGAGGGACTGGAGCTCAACCATGGCTGGCGCGCCCCGCCACATGCGCGCGGCGAATTCGACCGGGTCGGGGACGTCCATCTGCGTTTGCGCGTCGAGCGCCGGTCCCGCCTTGCCGCCGACGCCGTTGACGGCGTGGCAGACGACGCAGCCTTTCTCCGCGAAAAGGGCCCGCCCGCGCACGGGGTCGCCGTCGCGCGGGCGGGCCGAGGCCGAAGCGATGTCGCCGGATGCGTCGGGGGTCGCGAGGGGCTCGCCGCCGCAGGCCGTTGAGGTCGTGAGGGCAAACAGGCTGATAATCAACGGCGTTCGCATCATTCGGCTCCCTTCTTGTTTCAGAAGCGGTATCCTACGCCGATTCCGGCCACGATCGGATCGAGATCGACGTCGACAGTGTTGATCGCGCCGCCGGTGTTCAGCGTCGCGGTCGTGTCGACCTGTATATACTTGACGTCGGCGTTGAGCGACCAGCGATCGCTCAGCGCGAAGTCGACGCCGGCCTGGAAGGCGACGCCCACCGAATCGTCCAGGTCGACAGTGGTCGGCCCGAGCGCGTCCACAAGGCTGCTGGAGGCGTCTTCGCTGTAGAAAATCGTGTAGTTGACGCCGACGCCGGCATAGGGGCGCACCGTCCCGTTGGGATTGAAATGGTACTGCAGAGTGAGGGTCGGCGGGAGCACCATGACGTCGGCAATTTCCCCGAGGCCGGCGAGCGCGCCCTCGCCCTGCAGGTCGTGCGGGCTCGTCGCAAGGATCAACTCCGCCCCGATATTGTTCGTGATGAAATATGTGAAATCGAGTTCCGGGACGACGGCGTTCTCGACGCCGACCTCTCCGTCCGGAAACGCCGGAAGGACGCCGGATGAATTCTCCGTAGGCGCAACGACGATGCCGCGCAGACGGACGAGCCAGTCGCCCTGCTCGGCGGCGGCGGATTGCAAGAGGCACGGGGCCAGGGCGGCGGCGATCAAGAGTTTTCGATGCATCGTGTTTCCCCTACGGATGGCTATTGACAACCGTGATATGGAGACGTCCGGCCGCGGGAAATTTGATCCATGTCATGTCGGCCCGGCGGTCCAGCCGGTCGGATCAAAAAAATCAGGAAATCGGGATTTGGAATTTGATCCAGGTCAGGTAAGGCCCCCCGCGCGCGCCTAGCGTCCATGTCCATGAAGGCTTCATGGCGAAAATATCTGGGCGCGCGCGCGCCGCGATACACCAGCTACCCCTCGGCGCTGCATTTCGACGGTTCGGTGACGGAGGGCGATCTCGCGGCGAGGCTCGCGGAAATCGACATCTACGAGCCCGTCTCGCTTTACGTGCATGTGCCGTTCTGCCGGCAGCTGTGCTGGTATTGCGGCTGCAACATGCGGGTTGAAAACTTCTACGCCCGGGCGCGCGACTACGTCGACGCGCTGAGGCGCGAGATCGCGCTGCACGCTGCGGCTCTCGGCGGGAAGGGCCGGCCGACGAGCGTTCATTTCGGCGGCGGCACGCCGAATTACCTGCACTGCGAAGAACTCGGCGGCATCCTCAGCGCCATCGAGCAGGAGATCGGGCTGACGGACAGCGCGGACCTCGCGATCGAGCTCGACCCGAGGCTGTTGCGTCAAGAGGACGTCGGCGATCTCGTCGCGCTCGGCTTCAGCCGCTTCAGCCTTGGAATCCAGGATTTCGATCTGGAGGTGCAGACGGCGATCAACCGCCTCCAGAGTTTCGACCTGATCGAGGCCTGCGTCAGCGACATCCGGACGGCGGGCATCGACGACCTTTCTTTCGACATTCTCTACGGTCTGCCCCGCCAGACGGAGGCCGGCTTCGCGCGCACGCTCGACAAGTTGACGGCCCTCTCGCCGGACCGGGTCTGCGTTTACGGCTACGCGCATCTGCCGGACGCCCTTCCGCGCCAGCGCATGATCGACCCGGCCGCGCTCCCGGACGAGGAACTGCGCGGCGCGCTTTCGGCGGCGGCCGACGACATGCTGATCGCGGCGGGCTATGTGCGCGTCGGCTTTGATCATTACGTCAAACCGGACAACGCGCTCGCCCGGGCCGCCGGCGAGGGTCGGCTGAAGCGAAACTTCCAGGGCTTCACCGACGACGCGGCGACGACGCTGATCGGGCTCGGCGCCTCCGCCGTGAGTTATGTGGAGGGGCTGTACGCCCAGAACGAAAAGTCGATCGCCCTTTACGCGGAACGTCTGAAGCGCGGCGAGGTCCCGGTGGCGCGCGGCCTCGTGCGGACGAAGCGCGAAGGGGTCGTCGCCGAAGCGATCGCGAGCCTGTTGTGCCGTCAGGAGGCTGATGTCGGGCCGGTTCTGCGCGCAGGCTCCCCTGACGACGCCCTGAGGACCTGCGCGGCGCTTGAGCGATTTGAGGCGGACGGCGTGATCCTCTGGCGCGGCGATGGGATTGCGTTGGCGCCGGGAGCGCACGCCCTTTCGAGGGCTGTCGCGGCGGCGCTCGATCCCTACGCGCAGGCCAAGGCCGACGTCGCTCCCGCGGTGTAAGCGCAAGGGCCGGCCCTCCGAGGCCATCAGACGCGAAAGGCGCCGACGGTGCTGGATCACGCGGCCAAATCGATCTAAAACGACGATGTTTTTGGAATCGCTCCGGGATCATTGTCCGTGCCAGTGTCCGACGCCGGGAGCCGAAAGGCCCCTGAAAAGCCCGCCAACTGTGAAAAGTGCGTCGTGCGCGAAAATTCCATCTGCTCCGATCTCAGGCCGCGCGAGCTCGCGCAAGTGGAAAAAACCATGGCCCGGCGCACCATCGCCAAGGGACGGGCGCTCATGGAGGAGGGCGCGCCCAATGACAGCCTCTACATTCTCGTTCAGGGAAGCCTGCGCCTGTCCAAGCATCTGGAAGACGGCCGGCGGCAGATCACGGGCTTTCTGTTTCCGGGCGATTTCCTCGGCGTGCGCCCGACCGAGGCCAGCGCCTATACGGCCGAGGCGCTCGAAGACAGCTATGTCTGCCATTTTCCGCACCGGTTCATCGACGCGGTCGCGGCCGATTCTCCCGGCGTGAAGGATCGCCTGATCGCGCGCGGTCAGACCGAATACCACAAGGCCCAGGATCATATTGTCCTTCTCGGCAAGAAGACCGCCGAGGAGCGCGTGCGCAGCTTCCTCCATCTCGTCGCCAAATCGATCGGCGTCGACGAGGAGGATGGCGTGACGACGACGCCCTTGCCGATGTCGCGCCAGGATATTGCGGACTATCTCGGTCTGCGGCTCGAGACCTTGAGCCGGACGCTCGCCGCCCTGAAGAAGAAGGGAGCCGTTCGCGACGTCGCGAGGCACAGCGTCGTTCTCGTCGACTGACGCGCCCCGCCGGCGTCCGGGCGATCGCCCCTTCCTCAAATCGCCCCCTCTTCAAGCGGCCTTAGATCCGGCGCCCGCCTCGGCGCGCGGCTTCTTGCGCGCCAGGACGCAGGGTCCGTGGCATGCGGCCCCGTCCTCGTCCTTCGCCGGCGGTTTCTGTTCGCCGAAATCAATCTTGACGAAGCGCGCGGCCCCGGGGGCGCAGATCGCGACGCGCACGGACGTTCCGCCCGCGTACGGGCCTGCGCGGGCGCCGGCGCCGGCGGTCATCGCGGCGACCCCGGCGAGCAGGCGCGCCATGATCACGGGTTTCAGCGGGAACTGGAGCGACTGCGACAATATTTCCTCCAATGGGCCGCGGGAGCCTGCGACATATCGACAATAATCGGTCTTGGCCGCGGGGCTTGATTTAAGTCAAGATCGCTGCGGAAGGCTGCGGCAAAGCTCGCATCCGAAGAGATATCGAGGCTGATCCTATGTCTGAAAACAGAGTCGTCTCCGGCAAGGCGGCCGATACCGGCGGCGACGTCATGTTTATCATCGGCGTGCTCGCCGTCGGCGGGTTCTGGTCCCTGTTCACCGCGGCCCGCGCCGCTGATCCTCTGATGGGGGCCCATGCGCTGGTGTTTCTGGCGGCGATGCTCGTCGGCGGCTTCGCGCTAATCTCGCACCTCACTTCGGACCGGAAAATCGACCTTGCCGCCTATGAGACCGGCGTCGTGAAGGCGGGCGTCTTCGCCTCGGTGTTCTGGGGGATCGCAGGCTTTCTCGTCGGCGTCGTCATCGCCGCGCAACTCGCCTTTCCCAATCTTTTCTATTTCGAGAACCTTCCGTGGACGAATTTCGGGCGCCTGCGTCCGCTGCACACCTCCGCGGTGATCTTCGCCTTCGGCGGCAACGTTCTGATCGCCACCTCGTTCTACGTCGTCCAGCGCACGAGCCGCGCCAGGCTCTGGGGCGGGCTGACGCCGTGGTTCGTGTTTTGGGGCTACAATCTCTTCATCGTCATCGCCGCGACAGGCTATCTGATGGGGATCACCCAGTCGCGCGAATACGCCGAGCCGGAATGGTACGCGGACCTCTGGCTCACGATCGTCTGGGTCGCCTATCTCCTCGTCTTCCTCGGCACGATCCTGAAGCGCAAGGAGCC
>CAZBOC010000103.1:0-9384 GCA_964493225.1 uncultured Caulobacterales bacterium
CCGCTGAAAGCATCCCGAACAAAGTGGAAAGCATGGGCCTGTTCCTATCGCCAGTTACTCTTGCCGGCGTTGTATTTAACCTTAATCGGTTCCGAAATCGTCAACAAAATCAAAAAGCCCGGGGACGCGCCTTAATCCGGAGGTAAGTTTAGGCGGATTCCCCGGCGGCGCCCTTCAGTCCCACGAATTAAATTTCCTCATCCTCCCGGCGCAATCTCATATAGATCCTGCGCACGAGCAAAAGAAACACAAGCCAGATGACGATGATCGCGATCAACAGGGCGAAATCGGACGGTTTCCAGCTTGCGAAAAACGCGCGCAGGCCGTCGACGCCGTCCTGGATCGCTCCGCGGCCCGCCGCCACGGAACCCAGCGTCGCGACCAGCAGGATTTTCGGAATGATGCCGACGCTAGTGCCAGCCCAGAATTTCCACAAGGGTATCGCCGCGGCGCCGGCGGCCGCGTTCACGACGATGAAAGGCGCCGAGGGCACGACGCGCACGAGAGCGCTTGCAAGGACGCCGTGCCGGGAGACGAAGCGGATCGTTTTCTGAACCCGCTGTCCCGCGAAGCGCCGGACCCAGGCCCCGCCCATTGCCCGGCCGAGGGCGAAGGTCGCCGTCGCGCTGGCCATGGTCGCAATCCAGGCGTAGACGGCCCCGTCCCTTGGGCCGAAGGCGATCACCGTCACGGTGATGAGAATGAACTGGGGAAATCCCGTCAGGGCGAGGGCGGTGAAGACAGCTATGACAAGGAGAACCGCCCAGGGAGAATGCGCAACGCCGAGCATGAATTCTTCGAGCGCGCCCTCGCCGAGCGGCGCGCGCCAATGCTGGCCCAGGACGAAAAGCAACAGCACGAGCGCGAGGAGCGCGAGCGACACGCCGAGCGACGTCAGCGCCTTGGCGTCCATATTGTTGAGCATGCGCCCGATGCCGCGCAGCAGTTCGACCATCACCAAAAGGCCTTGAAACGCCCCGCTCTCAAAAGATGCGGTCGCACGAATTCGTTCTTCAGCGCCCCTCGCCCCCGACGGCTGCGGCCCGTGGGATACAGCGCGGCCGCAGGCTTGGCAAATGCCCGCCGACACGTTCTCATTCGGGGCCGCGCGCCAGCGCGCGGCGTATGACCGCGAGGCCCGCTTGCGCATCCGGCGCGCGGGGCCAGTCGCGCGTCTGATTGCGAAACCAGGTCATCTGGCGCTTGGCGAAACGGCGCGTGTTCCGCTTGCCGAGGTCGACGGCCTCGTCGAAGGCCATCCGACCGGAGAGATGGGCGATCAATTCCGCCGCGCCGAGAGCCTTCATCACCGGGAGCGCAGGGTCCAGCCGGCGCGCCATGAGCGCGCGCGCTTCATCGAGCCCGCCCGCCTCCAGCATGGCGTCGAAACGCGCGTCGCAGCGCGCATAAAGCGCCTCGCGGTCCGGCGCGAGAACGAGGCGCGCCCGCGGCGCCGGAACCGCGGCCCTTCCGGGCGCGGTCTGGAGGTCCGAGAGGCGTTCGCCGGTGGCGCGAAAGACTTCCCATGCGCGCAGGAGCCGCTGCGTGTCCGCGACGGCGAGCCTCGCCATGGCCGGATCCTGGGCGATCACCTCGGCGGCGAACCCCTCCCGGCCGAGCGCCGCGCGCCGCGCGCGCGCCTCCTCCCGGATCTCCTGCGGGATTTCGGGGATTTGCGACAGCCCCGTCTCCAGCGCGCGAAAGTAAAGACCCGTGCCGCCGACGACGACGGCGAGCCGGCCGCGCGCGCCGATCCCGGCGATCGCCGCCTCGGCCAGCCGCGCCCAGCGGCCCGCCGAACACCGCGTCGCGCCGTCAAGAACGCCGAATAGATGGTGCGGGGCGCGCGCCTCCTCCTCCGGCGCCGGTCGCGCGCTCAAGATCCGCAGATCAGCGTAAACCTGGATCGCGTCGGCGTTGACGATCTCCCCGCCGATCTCATGCGCGAGCGCGAGCGCGAGCGCCGACTTGCCTCCGGCGGTCGGCCCTGCGATAAAAACGGCGTCGTCGAAGTTTTGCTCCGGCATCGGAATGTCTCCTACAACGCTCACGCTGATCTGCAACCCGTCCGAGCCGGCGCTTAGCGACGCGATCCTGCGCCGATGCGAGGACGCGCTCGGCGCGTTCACCGCCGCCGGCGCCCCCGACCGCCGCATTCTCGCAGAGCGCGTCGCAGCGGAGTTTACGATTGATACGGATCAAGACAGGAACGCCGTTGCGGGCGCGATCGCCGGCGCGATCGCCGGCGCGCCGGTCGACGCCGCAATTCAGGATGCGCGGCGCCGGGAGAAGAAGCTTCTCATCGCCGACATGGATTCGACGATCATCGAACAGGAATGCATCGACGAACTCGCCGATTTCGTCGGCAGGCGCGCGGAGATTTCCGCGATCACCGAGCGCGCCATGCGCGGGGAACTCGATTTCGAGGGGGCGCTGAGGGAACGCGTCGCCATGCTCGCCGGCCTTGACGAGACGGATCTGGAAGATGCCTTCCGTCAGCGGATCACTTTGACGCCGGGCGCCCGGACGCTCGTCCGGACCATGCGCGCGCGCGGCGCGTTCACGGCCCTCGTCTCAGGCGGCTTCACGTTCTTCACCCGGCGCGTGGCCGCGGCGGCCGGCTTCCATGTCGACGAGGCCAATACGCTGGTCTTGGAGAACGGCCGCCTGACGGGGCGCGTGGCCGAACCGATCCTTGGGCGCGCCGGCAAAGAGGCCGCCCTCGCCCGTCACGCCGCCGCGCAGTCGGTCGACCGGCGGGCGACGCTCGCCGTCGGCGACGGCGCGAACGATCTCGCCATGCTCGGGGCCGCGGGGCTTGGCGTCGCCTTCCGCGCCAAGCCCGCCGTCGCAGAGGCCGCCGACGTTTCGATCCGGCACGGCGACCTGACGGCCTTGCTCTTTCTGCAAGGCGTTCCGTACTCGGAATTCATCACCTGACGGCCGGCGGCCGGGCGCACGCGCGCGCAATGCGGATCGCGATCGCGCGCGCCTAGATCGATACGGGATCGGCATCGGACAGGTCGCGCTCGCCGGCGATCTTCCCGATCGTTTTACCCGGCCAGGCCCAGGTCTGGTCGTGACGCGCGAACAAGAGCCCGTCGGTCTGCGCCGCGACGGGAGCGGACGGCCCCGACAAAGGGACGAGGTGAGCGACGACGTCGCCCTCGCGCACGGTGTCGCCGAGACGCAAACGATAGTCGACGAGCCCCTCGATTTCCGCTTTCAGGGGCTGCATGGCGCGCAACGGGACAGCCCGCGCAAGCAGTCGGGGCGCGGCCCCGGCTTCGCCCTTCACAAGGCCGCGGCGGGTGAGAAAACGCAAGATCGCCCGGGCGTCCCGGTCCGCGAGCCGCGATGAAACCTCGTTGTTGGAGCGCAGTTCGACGGTCGCCGAAAAACAGGCTGGCGGTATCGGGACCTTCGCAAACGCTTCGGCGAGCCGGAGCCAGGGCCGGGCGCAGGCTTCGTCGAACGGGGCCCCGGCGGTCGCGTCGCACAACAGAACCGCCCGGGCGTCGAGTTCCGCAGCGAGATCGGAGGCGCCGGGCCAGAAGATTCCTTCTGTGTAAAGATGGAGGAGCGCCTCGTTGTCCGCGTGGAGATCCAGCACGATGTCGCTCGAACAGGCGAGGCGCAAAAGCGCGTTCTGCAGCGCCTCGAAGGCGCCCGCCGGCGCCGCGGCTTCGAGCGCGCCGGCCATTTCCTTGCGGATCGCGCGGACATTCTCGGCGGAATCCTCACCGAGACGCCCCCGCAGGCGCGGCGCGACCATCGCCGCAAGGTCCGGGAAGCCGCGGTTGAAGTTTCGCCCGCTCCCGCGCTCGAAACGACCATGCATGTAGTCTCCGTCGCGCTGCGCGAGGCCGATCGGGTTCGCCGCCGGGACGATGACGATTTCCCCCTGAATTTCGCCGGCCGCCGCACAGCTGTCGAGCAGCTCCGCCAGCCGCCTCGCGACCAGAATGCCGGGCAGTTCGTCCGCGTGCAGCGCAGCCTGCAGATAGGCGCGCGGCGAAGCGCCTTCGGGGCCGTAGCGCCAAACGACGAGGTCGCGTTCGACGCCGGTTCGATCGCGCCCCAGTCGGACGATCTCGCGCCGTCGACCAGCTTCGGCTGCCTGCGTCATGCCCGTCACCGCCTCCCTGAAAGCGCGCCGCGCCGGATGCACAGGCGCCGGATGCGCGGGCGCCGGACCGCTCATGCGATGCGACGCCGCCGCGATCGGCGCCATTGTGCATGGCGGCGAACTGGTTTGCAAAAAGGAAATTGGAAGTTTATCCTAAAATTTCAAACGCTAGCGCGAGGAAGTTCCGGCATGCGCGGCGACGCGTTAGGACTTCAGGCAACGGGACTCTCCATGAAGCTCATCGCCACATCGGTCTATGTCGGGCCGAACATCTTTTCAAAACTGCCGCTCGTGCGCGCGACGCTCGATCTCGGCGGGTTCGCCGCGCGTCCGGTCTCCGATTACCGCGACCGGCTGGAAGGCCCGCTTGCAGCGGCGCTGCCGGGCCTCGCAGCGTATCGGCCCGACGACGGGGTCGCGTTTCTTGACGGCCTCGGCGGCGCGTCCGGTTACGGTCTTGGCGACGTCGTCGCCCAGACGGCGCTGCACCTGCAAAAGCTCGTCTCCTCGCCGCCGGACATCGCGCGCGCGGAGAAGACGGGCGAAGAGGGCGTCGAAGACGTTCTCGTCGGCTATCTGACCCGGCAGATCGGTCTCGAGGCGGTCGACCTCGCGCGCCTGATGACGCTCGAACTCATCGATCCGTCCCGAGACGGAAAATTCGACATGCTGGGCGAGATTGAGGACTTCGTCGCCTTCGCGACCCGGCGCAGCCTCGGGCCTTCGGCCCTCGCCCTCGTCAAGGCCGCCGAGGCGCGCGGCATTCCCTGGATCCGCCTGAACGACGACAGCCTGATCCAGCTCGGCCAGGGAAGGCATCAAAAGCGCATCGAAGCCGCGCTCACCAGTCAGACTTCGAACATCGCGGTGGAGATCGCCAAGGACAAGGAATTCTCCGCCCGGCTGCTTTACGATCTCGGCCTGCCGACGCCGGAGCAGCGCTATGCGCGCGACGCGGATGCGGCGGTCCGCGCGGCGGAAAGGATCGGCTACCCGGTCGTCGTCAAGCCCGTCGACGGCAATCACGGCCGCGGCGTATCGATCAATCTTGGTACAGAAGATGACGTCCTCGACGCCTACGACAAGGCGGCCGATGAGGGCTCAGGGGTGCTGGTGGAGAAGATGATACCGGGCGCGGACCACCGGCTTCTCGTCGTCGACGGCAAGCTGATCGCCGCCGCCAAGCGCGTGCCCGCCCATGTCGTCGGCGACGGAAAGCGCACGATCGAAGAACTCGTCGAAGAGGAAAACAAGGACCCGCGCCGCGGGGTCGGTCACGAGAACATGCTGACCCGCATCGAACTCGACGCCCGGGCCAAGCGGATGCTCGCCGCGCGCGGTTTCTCGACCGACAGCGTCCCGCCGGAAGGCGAAACCGTCTTTCTTCGGAGCACCGCGAACCTGTCCACCGGCGGCACGGCGGTCGACGTGACCGACGCGGTCCATCCCGACAACAGGATCATGGCCGAGCGCGCCATCAAGGCGGTCGGTCTCGACATTGGCGGGGTCGATTTTCTGACCACTGACATCACGCAGAGCTATCGCGACACCGGCGGAGCGATATGCGAAATCAACGCCGGTCCCGGCGTGCGGATGCACATCTCGCCATCGGAGGGCCAATCGCGCGACGTCGGCGGCGCCGTCATCGACATGCTGTTTCCGCCGGGCGCGCCGAGCCGCATTCCGATCGCGGCGCTGACGGGCACGAACGGCAAGACGACGACTTCCCGGATGCTCGCCCATGTCCTGAAAATGGCCGGACACGTCGTCGGCCAGACCAGCACCGACGCCGTGACGATCGACGGCAATGTGACGGTGAAGGGCGACATGACGGGGCCGGTCGCCGCGAGCATGGTCTTGCGGGACCCCGACGTCGACGTGGCGGTCCTCGAGACGGCGCGCGGCGGCATCGTGCGGGCCGGGCTCGGATACGCCTATTGCGACGTCGGGGCGGTCCTGAACGTCAGTTCAGACCATCTCGGCCTCGGCGGCGTCGACACTCTCGACGATCTCGCCCGCGTCAAAAGCCTCGTGGTGGAGGTCGCGCGCGACACGGCCGTGTTGAACGCCGACAACGTGCATACGCTGAAAATGGCGAACCATACGTCCGCGGAGCATATCTGCTACGTGACGCACAACCCAAGCAATGCTCTCGTGCGCGAACACATCAAGATGGGCAAGCGCGCGGTCGTGCTCGAAAAGGCGGCGAACGGCGACCAGATCGTCATCTACGAGAACGAAAACCCGATCCCCCTGATCTGGACCCACCTCATTCCCGCCACCATCGAGGGCAAGGCGCTTCACAATGTCGAAAACGCGATGTTCGCCGCGGCGATGGCCTATGCGCTGGGCCTGACCCTCGACCAGATCCGGGCCGGGCTTCGCACCTTCAACAACACCTTCTATCAGTCCCCCGGGCGCATGAACGTCTTCGACGAGCACGGCTTTCGCGTCATTCTCGACTACGGCCACAATGAAGCGGCCATACGGTCGATGGCCGACCTCGTGGAGCGCCTTGAACCGGACGGCGAGAAAATCGTCAGCGTCACCTGTCCCGGCGACCGGCGCGACGAGGACGTCTCCGCCAATGCGAAGGCCGTGGCGGGAAGATTCGACCGTTACATCTGCCATACGGACGACGACCGGAGGGGCAGAAACCCCCGCGAGATCCCGGAAATGATGCGCGACGCGCTCATCGCCGCGGGGGTTTCGCCGGAGGCCATCGAGGTCGTGCCCGACGAGGGGGAAGCGATCGACCGCGCGCTCGATATCGCCCGCCCGCACGATCTCGTGCTTCTTTTCTGCGCCAATGTCGTGCGCGCGTGGAAAAAGATCATCTATTTTTCACCAAATGAGAAAGTCAGCGTCGCAACCGCGGAGGAATCCTCTAGCGTGACGGACATCGACGTGCCGAAAGGCTACGAAGTCGTCAGCGACGTGCGGGGCGGGCGCCTCTCCCCCAAAAGTTAAGATCGTACACGTAAACCGCACATGGCCCGCGCCCGCGCCCGCGCCGAGCGCCGCGCCGCGCGCTGGGCGAGGCGCGGGACGGCTCGCCATCATCGGCGGCCGGCTCGAGGACGACAATCGGGCCGTCTATCGTGAAATGCGCCGGCTCGCGGGCGGGCGCATCCTGGTTTTCCCCACTGCGTCCTCAGAGCCCGCGGAGGTCGGCGAGGAGACTCGCACGGCGTTCGCCTCCCATGGTTTCCTCGTCGACGTGGCCCCCGTCCACGCCGACAGGCCGGAAGCGGCCTTCGACAAGGCGATCATCGAGCAGGTCCGCAATGCCGGCAGCGTCTATTTCACCGGCGGCGATCAGTCGAACATCTTCAGGACCCTGATACAGAACGGGCGGGACACTCCGCTGCTCGAGGCGGTCCGCGCAATCTGGCGGGGGGGCGGGCTGCTCGCCGGCTCGAGCGCCGGCGCCGCGATCATGTCGAAGACCATGATCCTCGGCGGCACCTCCCTCGAGGCCATGGCGCACGGCGTCGCGGACGATCCGGACGCACCGGGGGTGCTCATCGGCGCAGGTCTCGGCTTTTTTCCCCACGGCCTCGTCGACCAGCATTTCATCAAGCGCGGCCGACTGGCCCGCCTGATGGTGGCCATGGCGGCGACGAAGGAGCCGCGCGGTTTCGGCGTCGACGAGAACACAGCCCTGATCGTCGACGGCGACAGGGCGCGCGTTTGCGGCGAGTACGGCGTTTTTTTCCTGAACGCGCGGCGCGCGACGGTGGGGCTCGATCCGGTCAACATCGACGAAATTCGCCTGAGCTATCTCGACGACGGCGACGCCATCGATCTCAAATCATTTACGGCCATTCCCGGAGAACTGAAGCGGCGGGTGCGCAAGAGCGAAATCGCCTATCGCGCGCCGGCGCGTTCGCACCGCAACGCCTTCGGCGCTTACGCCATCTACGATTTGATCGCCCGGCTCGTCCTCGGGGATCAGTCGGCCTATTCGCATGACGTCCTGCACGCGGTCGACCCGAAGACGAGGATCGACGCGAGCGTCAAGGTCCGGCGCGTAAAGGGCGTCTCACGATGCCTGATCGCAACGCCCACGGACGGCCTGCGGATGACGGCGGTGAACATGCGCGCCAGCGTCCGTACGCAGACATTCGATCCTGAAACGCTCGCCGGACGAGAGGCGCGCGGCGCGCGCACGCTCGGCATGGATCTGAACGAGCGCTCCCGACTCATTCTTCTCGGCTCCTCGCCCGTCTATTTCGAGCCCGCCGAACAGCAGGAAATCGCCTCTCTCGCAGGTCCCGGCCCCGTCGGCGTCTTCGCCGCCGCATCCGCCGAGGCGCGCCGCACCGCCGACGACCATATCGAGTTCTTCAAGCGCAACGGGGTCGAGGCCGTGGACCTGGGCGTCACCATCGACAATGTCGACTACGTCGCCCGCGACGACGCGGCGCTCGACCGGATCGCGTCGATGAAGAGCATCTTCCTGTGCGGCGGCAACCAGATCCGGCTCGTCGAAACGCTCCTCCACCGCGGCGAGGAAAGCGCCGTTCTGCGCGCGATCGCTTCGGCCTACGCCCACGGCGCCTCCCTTATCGCCTCGAGCGGGGCCGTCTCGGCCTTGCCGTCGGTCATGATCGCCGGCGGCTCCTCTTACGAAGCGCTGCGCTACGGCGTCGCGTCCGATCTCGGCCACCAGGGCCTCGTCGTCCAGGAGGGCGTCGGCCTGTTCGACGCCGGCATCGTCGATCAGAACATCATGACGGCGCGGCGGCTCGGCCGCCTCGTCGTCGCCTGCGCGGAGGAAAACGAACGCTTCGGGATCGGCGTATGCGATGAAAGCGCCGTCATCGCGATGAAATCCGGACAGGAACTGACGGGCCTCGGCCGGAACGGTTTCGTCACGGTCGAAATCAATCAGGGCGCCGACGGGACGGCGGACGACCGCTTCATCGCGCAGGGCGTGAAAGTCGTCATTTTCGGCCGGGGGGACACGGTCAATCTGCACTCGGGACACATAACGCGACAGTCCGACGAAGCGGCCCTCAAACCCGTCTTCGATCGCCTGCTCGGCGATCTGGCGCGCGAGGGCGTGGACCTCGACCTCGTGGAGCGCGTCGGCCGCGATCCTTCGGCGCGTCACGCAATCAAGATCAGGGTGCGACGCGATGCAGCCCTGACGGCGACGCTCGATCTCGAATGCGCGCGCGAAGAAATGGACAATTCGTAGTCCTTGCTCCGACCCAGCGCCGCAATCGCCGCCTCACTCCCACTCGATC
>CAZBOC010000104.1:0-9355 GCA_964493225.1 uncultured Caulobacterales bacterium
ATTGACGCCGCGAAAGCCTGGCCCTTCGCCGAGGCGCGCAATCTCGTCAAACGGCTGGAGCGGATGGGCGAGAAAGACGGGCCCGTCCTCTTCGAGACGGGCTACGGCCCCTCGGGCCTCCCCCATATCGGGACCTTCCAGGAAGTCGCGCGCACGACCATGGTGCGCCGCGCCTTCGAGGCGATGACGGGGCGCGAGACGCGGCTCATCTCTTTCTCCGACGATATGGACGGGCTGCGGAAAGTCCCGTCAAACGTTCCCAATCCGGAGCTTCTGGAGGCGCATCTCCAGATGCCGCTGACGAAGGTGCCGGACCCGTTCGGGACCCATGAGAGCTTCGCCCACCACAACAATGCGCGGCTGCGCGCCTTCCTCGACCGGTTCGGCTTCGACTATGAATTCATGTCGTCGACGGAACAGTTCGAGAGCGGCGCGTTCGACGCGATGCTCCTGCGCATGCTGGAGAAATATGACGAGGTCATGGAGATCATCCTGCCGACGCTCGGGGAAGAACGCCGCCAGACCTATTCGCCGTTCCTCCCCATCTCGCCCTCGACCGGGCGCGTTCTTTACGTGCCGATGCTGGAGCGCGACGCCAAGGCCGGGACCGTCGTCTTCGAGGACGAGAACGGCGAGCGCGTAAAAACCGCCGTCACCGGCGGCGCGGTGAAGCTCCAGTGGAAAGCCGACTGGGCCGGGCGCTGGTTCGCCCTCGGCGTCGATTACGAGATGGCGGGCGAGGATCTGACGGAATCGACAAAGCTCTCCTCACGGATCGTCCGGGCGCTGGGCGGCGAACCGCCCGAAGGCTTCAATTACCAGCTTTTCCTCGACGAGGAGGGCAAGAAAATCTCCAAGTCGAAAGGCAACGGCATCACGATCGACGAGTGGCTGACCTACGCCTCGCAGGAAAGCCTCGCGCTCTATGTCTTTCAGGCGCCGAAGAAAGCGAAAAAACTCTATTTCGACGTGATCCCGAAAGCCGTCGACGAATACTGGACCTTTGTTGAGAAATACCCTGAACAGGAGGGCGCCAAGGCGCTCGACAATCCGGTCTGGCACGTCCATGAGGGCGCGCCGCCCGCCGCCGCGCCGCCCGTTTCTTTCGCGATGCTCCTCAATCTCGTCAGCGCCGCGGGTCGCGCCGACGCAGACCTGTTGCGCGGGTTCATCCGCAAATATCGCCCCGATGCGTCGGAGGAAGAATTCGCCGCGGCCGAGGGCATGATCGATTTCGCCGGCCGCTATTTCGAGGACTTCATCAAGCCGAAAAAAACCTTCCGGGCGCCGAGCGAGACGGAGCGGGCGGCCCTTGAGATGCTGTCGGCGCGGCTGAAGGCGATCGGTGAAGAGGCCGAGGAAGACGCCTACCAGACCGCCGTCTTCGACGCCGGCAAGGCGCAGGATTACGAGAACCTGCGCGACTGGTTCAAAGGCCTCTACGAAGTCGTCTTCGGCCAGTCCGAGGGCCCCCGCATGGGACCCTTCGTGAAAATCTTCGGCGCGGCGGCGACGGCCGAGCTCATCGACGCGGCGCTGGCTAGGGGCTGAAACATCCCGCGCCTAGCGCCGCGGCAGCGGGCGCCAGTCGGGCGGGGCGAGTTCGAAGTTCTCGAATTCGAACCCCGGCGCGACGGTGCAGCCGACGAGGGTCCAGCGCCCGAGGCTTTCCGCCGCCTGCCAGGCGTTCGCCGGCACGACTGCCTGCGGGCGCTCGCCGGCCGCGAAGTTCGCGCCGAGGCGCAGGCTCGCGGCGTCATGGCCGTTTTCGGAAATCGACAGGGCCAGCGGTCCGCCGGCGTAGTGGTGCCAGATTTCCGCGGCGTCGACGCGGTGCCAGTGGGAGAATTCTCCGGCCTTGAGCAGGAAATAGATGGCCGTCGACGCGGCGCGACCGGTCGTCGCGTCGTCGCGAAAGGTCTCGCGGTACCAGCCGCCCTCCGGATGCGGGGCGAGGTCGAGCAGTTTCACGACGGCGTCGGCGTCCATTGCGTTTTCGGTCACTTGGCGCTTGCCGCTGATTGGTTCAGACGGTTAAAGCCGTTAGATATAGCCTGGGGAAGCGAGGGGATAAAGCGATGTTCAAGCGCAGAGCGGGACTGCCGGGCGGGCGCGTGCGCCTCCCCTTTCCGGTTTACTTCGTGCGCCACGGCCAGACTGACTGGAACGCCGAGCGGCGATTTCAAGGACATGCCGACACTCCCCTCAACGACAGGGGCCGCGGCCAGGCGGCGCGCAATGGAGACGCCCTGGCTGCGGAGATCGGCGATCCGGAGCGCCTCGCCTATTTCGCAAGTCCCCTTTCGCGGGCGTGCGAGACGCTCGCGATCATCCGCGAACGGCTTGGTCTGGCGGGGCGCCGCTTCATGATCGACGACCGCCTGATCGAGATCGATCTCGGCGATTGGAACGGCAAGACGCCCGCGGAGATAGAAGCCGAACACCCGGGCGCATTCGACCGGCGCGAGGGCGACAAGTGGAGTTTCGAGATCCCCGGCGGAGAAAGCTACGCCGAGGCTGCGGCGCGGACGCGCGAATTTCTGCTCGGGCTCAAGGGGCCGGCGCTGATCGCGGGCCATGGCGCGGCGGGGCGGGTCCTGCGCGGTTACCTGCGCGGCCTGAAACGGGACGAGGTCGCCCATCTCAAGGCGCCGCAGGACGTCGCGTTCAGACTTTTCCGCGGACGCGAAATCGAACTCTGACGTCGCCGCCCGACGCCGGCCCGGCAAGCCCGGCCAAGGCGCTTGAAGGTCGCGCTTGCGCCCGCCGCGTCGCATATTCGTCAAGTCGATCAACGCGCCGGGAGGCCGCAAGACGTCGCAAACTGTCCATCGAATGGGCGTCGCGGTGAGAATCATCGTGATTTCACGACTAAGGTGATCTACGCCTCGTTCTCGACTTTTTTATCGGTACGATGGGGACCGCTGGAGATAACGCGGCCGTCGCGGGCGCAAAGACCGGCGGCGTCGCGACATCACACGACGAAGCCAACGAAATGAAGCTAACGAATAAAATCAGAGCGGTGACGTTAACGAAAGCGCAAAGCCGCCTTTGACGAGCGACCGACCGGTAATGACAAGCGATACGATCATGAGACTTTCGCCGAGCGCAGTCGACGGGTTAGCGACGCGCAACCGCGCGCGCCCATCCACGCCGATGAGCGGGGCCGGCGCGTCAAGCAAGCCGCTCTCCGTCGTCTTCGTGTTGCACGCACTCGGTCCCGGGGGCAGCGAACGCGTCGTATCGACCCTCGCAAACTGGTGGGTCGCCCGCGGCTGGTCGGTGACCATCGCCACCTTTGAGCCGCGCGGGCGCGAACCCTATTACGCCATGGACGACAGGATCGAGCTTCGGCAACTGGGCCTGGCGCCCGTTTCCCGCCCGAAATGGAAAGCCGTCGCGCGGACGGCGAGCCGGATCCTGGCGTTGCGCCAGGTTTTTGCGGAACGACGGCCGGACGTCGTCGTGAGCTTTTTGACGAAAACGAACATCATGGCCGTTCAGGCCGCCCGCGGCCTCGACATCCCGGTCATCGTCTCGGAACGGAACAACCCCTACATGCAGAAGATCGATCCGCTCTGGGACCGGGCGCGTCGCCCCTCCTACCGCCGCGCCGCGTCGATCGTGAGCATGACCGAGCGCGCCGCCAACTGGCTCCCGGAAAAAATCAGACCGCTCGCGCGGGTTATCGAGAACCCCGTCAGCCTGCCCGAGGGCTGGACGAACCGCCGCCAGGGCAACCAGCTCACCGCCGTCGGCCGCCTGACGCCTCAGAAGGGTTTCCCCTTGTTGATCAGGGCTTTCGCCAAGATCGCCGGCGACTTTCCATCCTGGAATCTGGTGATCTGGGGCGAAGGGGATGAACGCCCAAAGCTCGAGGCCATGATCGAGGAGGCCGGCCTCAGCGACCGCGTCTCATTGCCCGGCGTCACGAACGCGCCGGGGGCTTGGGTCGAGACGGCGGACCTGTTCGTCCTGTCCTCGGTTTACGAGGGCTGGGGCATTGTTATCGTGGAGGCGATGGCGGCCGGCGTGCCCGTCGTCTCCTTCGACTGCCCGTTCGGACCGCGCGAAGTGATCCGGGACCGGGAGAACGGCCTTTTGGTTCCCGATGGCGACGTCGACGCGCTCGCCGAAACGCTCGCCGAGGCGATCCGCGATCCCGAATTGAGGGCGCGGCTCAGCGAACAGGGCGCGCGCGACGCGAAAAGATACGCCGTTCCCGAAATCGCCGCCCAATGGACGGATCTCGTCGCCGATGTCGTCTCAAATCATCGCTGAGGCGACGACCGCCGCCCGCCGGTTCCGAGGCCTCATGCCGGACGCGCTCCTGCGCAGACGGCGGAGCCGCCGGCAGTTGCGCAAAGCCGCCGCTCGCGCCGACAGCTTCCTCGCATCGTTCCCGAAATCGGGCCGCACCTGGCTGCGTTTCATGATCTCGAATTACCTGAACGAAGCCTATGGGCTCGGTCGGACGATCGATCTGCAGAACACGTTCGCTTTCGCGCCGAATTTCGACCTGAGCCGGAAACGCGGGCTGCCGGCTTTCGATGGAAACCCTTCGGCCGCCGGGCTTCCGGCGGTGTTCGTAACGCATTTGTCCCATGACGCGTCGCTGTTCGGCGACGCGCCCGTGATCTTTCTCCTGCGAGACCCGCGGGAGGTCATGGTTTCCGGCTATCATCACGCCGTTCGGCACAAGAAAAACTTCAGCGGCGGGGTGTCCGATTTCATCGACCGCGGCGATTACGGCCTGCGGGCCTATATCGGCTACCACAACGCCTGGGCCGCCGCGTTGCGCTCCGACCGCGATCTTGTGTTGACCTACCGCGAACTATCCGACGACGCCGGGGCCACGCTTCAGAAAATCATCGCCCGTCGCGGCTGGCGGATGGACGCCGAATCCGTCGCTAAAGCCGTCGAGCTTTCGGCCTTCGAACGGATGCGGCAAGCCGAAGCGGAGACGGGTATTCCCGATCACGACTATGACCGCAGCGATGAGGACAGTCGCCGGATGCGCCGCGGCGAGGCCGGCGCCTTTCGCGAAGATCTGACCGATGCGGAAATCGATCAGATCAATCAACGGCTTTATCGCGACCTCAATGATGCGGCGCGCCGATTGGTCGAAAAGGCCGGTGATTTCTGACGGCCGCCGCCCCCCGTCGCGCGGGTTCAGAAGTCGTAATTGAGACCGATTTCCGCAGCGTGGATGGCGATCGTGCCGTCTTCGGTCGCGCCGAGATAACGGTAAGCGCCCTCGATCGACACCTGTTCGGAGAGGTTCGCCTCGAGGCCGGCGCGGGCGGAATAGCCGAACGCCCAGCTGCCGTCGCTGACGGAAACGCCGCCTGATTCAGACCGCGCGCGCAGATATGACGGGCCAATGGCGAGCGACGCGAAGGGGTTCAGCTGCGCCGCCGGGCTGGCGTCATAGCGCAGGCCGACAAGGCCTGTGTAAACCGATAGAGTGTCCTCGACCGGAACGCCGAGAAGGTCGAATTCTTCGCTGTCCCGCGCGAAAACGATCTCGCCCTCGATCGACAGCTGGTTGAAGTCGCGCCGACGCAGCGCCCTGCGGTAGCCGCCGGAAAGGATCGGGCCGCCGAAACTGATCTCGCCGTCGTCGTAATTGTTTGCGGCGAACGCGTAGCCGCCGCGAAGGAACACCGACTGGCCGTAATTGTTGTAGGCGGAACCGCGGGAAAAACCCTGGCGCGAGGCGGTCTGGCCCGAGGCGGCGTAGGCGGCGGGCTGCGGCCCGGCGGCGCGAGCGGGCGCATGGGCGTCCGGCTGCGCCGCCGTCTCTTTCAGTACGGGCGCCGGGGACGCCGGGCGCGGGTTCCCGCCGAAAATCTTCGCCTCAGCTTCCATGCGCGCGCGCACGGCCGCCGCATCGGCGCCGCACACCGTCTCGCCGACCGCGTTTTCAATGCAATCGGCGTTTTGCGCCAAAGCGCCTGCGGGAAGCGCGAACAACGCAGCGGCGATCATTCCTCGGCACATCGTCAGTCTCCAACTCACGTGATGCAAGCGGCGTTAATCAAAAGGAATAAAATGATGGTTAATGGGCTGACGTTTACTTCGGGAGCCGAACTCGCGATGGGCGGCCCTCCCCGGCGCCGCGGCCGGCGATCAGAAAGCGAGCGCGATTATGCGGCCAATACTGTCGAGGATGTCCGCCGCCGCATCGAGGATTTTCTGAACCTTCCTTAATCGCTCAAGTGATTTGCTCAGACTTTTCGTCGCCGCATCGAGCGCGGCTTCTTCTTCGATCAGCGCGTCGCGGATGTCGGCGAGCCGCCGGTTTTCAAGTTTGCGCAGCGCCGAATTCACCGCCAGCATGCGCATGGCGGCTTCGGTCCGGACCGCGTCAGGTTGTTTTTCCAGCGCGTCGAGATAGTCGAAGCTCAACATGCCCTTTCGCGTCGCGCGCAGGATCTGCAGCGTCTCTCGCAGTCGCGCCGAAGGAGGCAGCTCAGGCATCGCCGTCCCCGGCGTCGATCAACTCGATGAGAGCGACGGCCCGCGTGACTTCCCGCAGCAGGAGCTCAAAACCGGCGGTGTCTCCGCGTCCTTCAACAAGCGCGATGAATGCGGCCCTGACGTCTTTCATCGCCCTTGAAGCCGTCATAGCGGCGTCGATCTCCGGCGGGCCTGCGAGCGCCTCAGCCCAGCGCGACGTCCAGTCCTTGGGCAGGGGCTCGGGCCCCGCGTATGCCTCGCGGACGTTTTCTTCCAGGTTGAGGCCGGCGAGAACGTCGAGATCCGCTTGAAGGCCGGCCATGAGCGCATCAAGCGCGGCGGCGTGAAGGCGCAACTGGTTTTCGATGACAGGGGCGTCGGCGGCGAAACGTTCGTTCAAGACGTCCGCGATCCGATCCCGAACGACCAGATCAGCAGCGGGCGCGAGGAAACTCTCGGCGTCGGCGCCGCCCGCCCTGAACGCCGCGACGGCGGGCGACAGGGCTTTCAACTCATCGATCACGCCGCCCGCCGAGGCGGATATCGCGCTCGGCGCGTCGCCTGCCGCCAGGCTCCCCATCGCATCGAAATAGCGCTTCAGGAGCCGCGCGTGCTTTTCGAGATCAGCGAGAATTGCGCGGCGCTCGGTGAGATTATCATGCGCGTCGTCAAACGCGGCCCGGCGCTGGTCTTCGCCCGGCAAGGCCGCACGGCTTTTCTTCAACAGTTCGGCGTCGGCGCGCACCGCCGCATCGAACGAGGCCGCATAAAGCGCCGGCATCGCGTTCGCGAGGGCCCCGCCGGACGCGGACAGGGCCCGATACTGCGCGAGATCCTTGTTCGCGCACCCCGAAAGCGCCGCGCCCAGGACCAGCGCGATCATTGCTTGTCGCCGATTACCGCGGATTGGCATGGCCGTCATTCTCCCCGTCTCTCCCGGCGCGAAACCCGGCGAACTTTCATGCTGCGCCATGGCGGCTTCATATGCTCCAAGTTTCGCAATGGCGGTCTGCGACCGCGGTTGCAGAGGCGAATTGTCGTTAACGCCGGCTGGCGCGCCCAATGCGGGAGCGGGGACCGACCGCCGGAGCGCTTTGCGCCGTCGCAGCGTGGGACGCGCCCGGAGCTTCCCTTTGACGTCGACGGGCGCGCGGCGAAAGGGGCCGCCGCTGCGTGTTCAGGCCGACTGCAGGCGCCGCCCGAACGCGGCCGCGGCGGTGAAGACGGCGCCGATAAAGAGCCCTGCGGCCATGCCCGCGGCATTGGCGGCGACGTCGAGAGCCTCCGCCTGGCGCGCGCCCGACCGGCTCTGGAGATATTCTATCGCGACGCCGAACGCGAAAAGGAGGATCGCCGATGGCCAGACCCGGCCCGCAATCCTGAGATCGGCTGCGACGAGCGCCAGCGCCAGAAACGCGAACGCGCCGAAATGCGTCACCTTGTCCGGTCCGAACTGCGCATCGAGCGCTTCAACGCCGGGAACGCGGCGCAAGAGATCATCGCGCACGCCGTCCGCCGCGCCGGGCGCGTCGGTGAGCGCGAGGAGCATGAAGACGCCGATCGCCGCTGCGAAGGCCGATCGCAATATCCACGTCACTTCCACCGCCCCCCTCGTCACGCCGCTCCGGAAGATTGATCCGGCGCGCGTCCCGCCGCAACGCATACAGAACGACGCGGGCGGCGTCCATCAAAGAGGCCGCGGGACGCCTGGGCGGAAAGCTGAACGCGGCGACTTGGTCGCCCGGACGCCGGCGCCGCACGGGCCCCGGAGCGGGCCCGGGAGGTTCGCTGTCGCCGGACCCGCCCGCCGTCAGCACCAATCCTCGGCGAGCGCTGAGAGGCGTCGATCGCAACGCGACCCCTAGCGCTGCGGCCGCGTCTCACTTAAGGGACCGGATCGCCATTGTGCGATGCAACACAAACGGCGGCGCCCTGTCGAAGGCGCGACCCGGCGCTTCGCACGCGGCCAAAGCGCCGGCGCGCCAAAGGCTTACGCGGTCATGGAAAACTTCTTGCCGCACCGAACCAATCGGTCGTCGCAACATCGCCCTATTGTCGTTATATTGGTCAACAGTGACGTAAAATTAAGAGCGGGGCGTTAGTCGTTAATGGCGTGATAGTTGCGGGCTGATCGCTGGGATCACCTCGCATGCAAGGCTTGAGGAAACGACTGAAGCAAACGCGCCGCCGAACGACAGGCGACAGATGACCCGAGCGGGACGACATGGCCGAGACAACGCAGCCGGCGCCTTCGCCGCCGGAAGCGCTTGCGTTCAGGCCTATCGTGACCACATAATCGTTGCAGGCGCGGCGATCGGCGCTCATCCTGATACGGAGAAAAGGCGCGGTCGCAACATGCGCGGATCGCAGGATTTTGTTTCCACGAATCCGCATTGCGAGACAGGCGCGGCAACGGCGCGTACGGAAAATTCGCGGTCGTCAGCGCGCGCGGCGCGGCGCCGCCCGCATGGAGCAACGCGGCCGTCCCAAGACGACCGGCAGTCAACAGTGAGCGTGACCAGATGACAGGCGACAATCTCGACGTATTCGATCTTTTTACGGAAGGATATCAGCGCGTTAAGCAGGACGCGATGTCTCTGAGGGACTATCTCCTGGCGGCGCGGGATGATCCGATGCTTTACGCCTCCGCCGCCGAGCGGATGGTCAAGGCCATCGGCGAGCCGGAAATGATCGACACCTCGAAGGATCCGCGGCTCGCGCGCATCTTTTTCAACCGCACGATCCGCCAGTACAAGGCCTTTGATGGCTTCTACGGCATGGAGGACACGATCGAGCGGATCGTCTCCTTCTTCCGCCACGCCGGGCAAGGCCTTGAGGAAAAACGGCAGATTCTGTATCTGCTCGGGCCCGTCGGCGGCGGCAAATCGTCCCT
>CAZBOC010000105.1:0-9319 GCA_964493225.1 uncultured Caulobacterales bacterium
GAGATGACAACCGGGCCGACCGCGCCCCCAGGGGCTCTCCCAGCCGGGGTCTTCGTCAGCGGACGGCTTCCAGAGCACGAAATCGGCCGGGCTCTTTTTGTATGGCGCGACTTCGACGCGCGCGCCGGCGATCATCTCGTCGCGGTCGACGCGCGAAAGCTTTCCGTAATCGTCGTACTGGTCGACCGCGAAGAGGACGTGCCCTTCCGCTTCATAGGCGAAGCCCTGCGCGATCAGCTTTTCGGCGAGGGCGATCATTTCCCCGACATGCGCGGTCGCGGTGGGCTCGATCGTCGGCGGAAGGGCGCCGAGGGCGGCCGTCTCCTCTCGGTAGATCGCCGAGTATTTGTCCGTGATCGCCTCGATCGGCGCACCCGCCTCCTGCGCCGCCGCGATGATTTTGTCGTCGATGTCGGTGAAATTGCGCGCGTAGACGACGGACTGCGGACCGAATTCATGGCGCAGGATGCGGAAAAGCAGATCAAACACGACGGCGGCGCGGAAATTGCCGATATGGGCGTGGTTGTAGACTGTCGGTCCGCATACGTAGAGCGTGACGCGGGCGGGATCGGCGGGCTCGAAGGCGCGTTTTTCGCCGCGCATCGTGTCGAACAGTGTCAGGGTCATGGCTAGTGCGGTGTTAGTCGGGGGCGGGGCCGCGCGCAAGGAATCAGCTCTCGCCCGCCGCGAGCCGCCGGCGCCGCGATTGTGAGCGCTCGTTTTTAATGAGCATTTTCAACTCATTAGACGGTCGGGCCCGAGCTTCCTCGGAGGCGGGAGGGAGCAAAAGCAGCGCTCGTCCCTTTCACTCGGCGCGATCCGCGCTTAGTTTCAAGGCGTAGAGTGTTTTGCTCGACACCCGCGTCTCTCTCCCGAGAACCGCGAAACTGTAATCGCCAGGAACGATAGGACAGGCCCATGACCGCCATTGCCTACGATGTCGCCGCGCGCGTGGATGCGACCGGTGACGAAATCATCTCCAGCCGGCCCACCCGCGGGGAAGCCGAAGCCGCCGTGCGCACGCTGATCAGATGGGCGGGAGACGACCCGACGCGCGAAGGTCTTGTCGATACCCCGAAACGGGTCGCGAAGGCCTTTGAAGAGTGGTTCTCGGGATACGAAGAAGACCCCGCAGAAATCCTGGCGCGAACCTTTGAAGAGGTGGAGGGCTATGACGACATCGTCCTCCTGAAGGGCATTCGTCTGGAAAGCTATTGCGAGCACCACATGGCCCCGATCATCGGCGCTGTGCACGTCGCCTATCTGCCGTCGGACAAAGTCGTCGGCATCTCCAAGCTGGCGCGCCTCGTCGACGCCTACGCCAAGCGCCTGCAGGTCCAGGAGAAGATGACGGCGCAGATCGCGAAGACGCTCGACGACGTCCTCGAGCCCCGAGGCGTCGCGGTGATGGTGGAGGCCGAACACCAGTGCATGTCGACGCGCGGCGTGCGCAAGCCCCATGTCGACACCGTGACGACCCGCTTCACCGGCGCCTTCAAGGACGACCCGGCCCTTGAAGAGCGCTTCCTGCGGCTCATCAAGGCTTAAATGCCCGTCGAAAAGATAGACGAGACGACGGCGTTCCTGCCGACATTCGGCGCCGACGGCCTTATCGTCGTCGCCGCAACGGACGCTGAAACGGGCCGTCTCCTGATGATCGCCTACGCCAACGAGGAGGCTCTCGCCCGCACGATCGAGACGGGCGAGGCCTGGTACTGGTCGCGCTCGCGGGCGAAGCTCTGGCGCAAGGGCGAAACCTCAGGCCACGTCCAGAAAGTGCGCGAGATCAGGATCGACTGCGACCAGGACGCGATCGAACTGGTCGTCGACCAGACCGGCCCCGTCTGTCACACCAACCGCAAGCACTGCTTCTACCGCCGCGTTGAGCGGGACAGCGGCGGCGCGGCGCGGCTCGTTTTCATGCCGGACGCGTAAGCCGGCTTCGCCGGAGCGCATAATCGCTCTATGGTCGGCGTCGAGCATCAAGGGGATCATCCGATGAACAACCGCTTCCTGTCCAAGAGCTTCCTCGCAGCGTTCTGCGCCGGCCTTGTCGTGCAGCACGCCGCGGCGCAGGACGACGCCAAGGGGCCAGACATGGCGCTCGAGGCGATTTCGCCGACGGCTGAGAAAATCAATGTGGGCCTTGCTGGATCGGATCCCGCCGACATCGCGCGCTATCTCCTCGCAAGGGGCGCGGGACCGGCCGCGCTATCCCCGGCGGGCGACAAGGTCGCCTTCGTTTTTTCCGTCACCGGCGCGCCCCAGCTCTGGGTCGTGGATGCGTCGGGCGGCCAGCCGCGCCAGCTCACTTTCGGAAACGGCGTCACTTTCTTCCGCTGGGCGCCGGACGGCGAGAGCCTGATTTACGGGGCGGACAATGACGGGAACGAGCAGGAAAGCTATTACCGCATCGCCGCGGACGGATCGTCGGAAACGCTCGTCCTGGCGGCGGTCGAAGGCGGTTTCCGCGTCTTCGGCGATTTCGGCGCCGACGGCGAGACGATCGCCTACGCCTCGACCGAGCGCGACGGCCTCAATTTCGATATCTATACGGCTGAACTCGCCACGGGCGAGGCGACGCGGGTCTATGAGGGGACATACGGCTTTTTCGCCCGCGCCGTTTCGCCGGCGGGCGACGCCATCGTCGTCACGGAAACGGTCGGCGAGGATTCCGACAATCTCTTCCTCCTTGATCCGGCGTCCGGAGACCTGACGACGCTCTCCAGACCCGAGCCGCGCGCGAACCATTCGGACGGCGGGATCGCTTTCACCGACGACGGTAAGAGCCTCTACCTCGCCACGAACAGGGGCCGGGAATTCGCCGCCCTTGAGCGCTATGATCTGGAAACGGAAGAATTCTCCGTCGTCGCGGAAGCCGACCACGACATCGGCGAGGTGTCGCTTTGCGGAGCCAAGGACCGCTGGCTCGCCTTTACGGTGAATGCGGACGGTTTCGAGGAACTTCGCATTCGCGATCTCCAGCGCGGGCGGGACGTCAAGGCGCCGAGGCTGCCCGAAGGCGTTCTCTCGCTCAGTTGCACCGACCAGTCCTCTCGGCTTCTCGTACGCGTCAATGGCTGGCGGACGCCGGGCGATCTCTTCCTCGTCGATCTGACGGATCGCAGCGTGACGAAAATCTTCGAAAGCAATTTCGCAGGCCTCGACCCCGAGCGCCTCGTCCGCCCCGAGAGCATCCGCATGGCGGCCCGCGACGGGGTCGAACTGCAGGGCATGCTCTACCTCCCCGACGAAAATTCGCGCCAGAGCGATGCGCCCCCGCCGGTCGTCTTCTTCGTCCATGGCGGACCGACGGGTCAGTCGGTCGCGAATTTCGATCCGGTCGTTCAGTACCATGTCGACCGCGGCGTCGCCGTCTTTGAACCCAATGTGCGCGGATCGACCGGCTTCGGGCGCACCTATACGACGCTCGACGACCGCGAAAAGCGCCTCGACAGCGTCCGTGATCTGATCGACATGCTCGCCGCCTTGCGCGAAGACGGCCGGGTCGACGTCGACCGGGCGGCGGTCGTCGGCGGCTCCTATGGCGGCTATGTCGTAAACGCCGTGCTGGCGAATTATCCGGATGCGTTCAAAGCCGGCGTCTCGCTCTTTTCCGTCGCCGACTGGGTGACCGCCCTCGAAGTCGCCTCGCCGGCGCTGAAAGCCTCCGACATCATCGAATATGGCGACATCAACGAGCCCGAATGGCGCGCGTTCTACACGGAAAATTCGCCGATCCGCCAGGCGGACAATATCCGCGTTCCCGTCCTCTTCTCCCACGGCGTCATGGACCCGCGCATCGACATCTTCGAGACCGAGACCATGGTGAAGGCCCTGCGCAAGAACGGGATCGAAGCGCCCTATATCCGCATCCCCGACGAGGGGCATGGCTGGCGCAAGCTTTCCAACCGGCTCTTTTACTATCGTCGACAGGCGGCGTTTCTCGAGGAACATCTGGCGGCGGAGTGATCAGCCCATCGCATTGACGCCGGGCCGCCCGCCATGTTTACGCCGGTCGAGCCTGCGCGTCGCGACGGCGAGAGCGATCCAGCCGGCGTGAAAGCAAACGCCGAAGACGAGAACCGCGGGCCCCGGAATCGGACCGACGGCGAGGCGCGCGAACAGCTCCTCAACGGAGGACAGCGGATTGGGGTGGATCGTGATCTTGGCGACATAGGCCAGCGCCTGAAAGCTGAAGATCCACAGATAGTTGCGCCGGATCCGCCGGCCCACCGCACGCCAGAAACCGATATGATATTCCGGCGTGAGATAGTCCCTCGCCAGAACGTCCTGCCACTCTCCGGGATCGGGCCTTTGAGAGCGCAGGAGCATCGGCGCGTAGAAATGGCGCTCGATCCAGCGGGCCCGTGCTCGCCAGACATTGAAATAGCCATAGCGCCGCGCCTCGAGGATCAGAAACATGACGATCAGCACCCCGACGAGGAGGAGCGGCAGGGGCGACGCCTCCGGCCGGGCGAAGCTGATCGACATGGCGAGGCCGAGCGTGACGACGGACCAGTTCGTCGTCGCATCAAGACGCGTGCGCCAGATCGTCGAGCGATAGACCTCGCCGCGATAGAGATGGGCGAGCGCGCCGATATCGGCGTTGTCGAGCTTTTCGCCCGTCCCGCCCGGCGGCGTCGACCATTCGGTCCAGTCTTTGAGGTCCTCGTTCACCGCAGCCATGTTCCAGATTTGCGCGCGCCCTGACAAGCCGGGCCCGGCGAGGCGTCGCCGCCGAAGACGCGTAAGCAAAGCGGCGCACTCGACACGGCCGAGAGGACCGTTTAGGCGCGACGTCATGAATTCGCCCGCGCCGAGCGTCACGTTCAAGCAGGTTCTTCGCCTCGCCTGGCCGGCCTCGGTGGCGGCGTCCGTGACGCCGCTTCTGGGAACGATCGACGTCTGGGCGCTTTCCCACTCGGCCCGGCCCCTCGACGTGGCCGCGGTCGGTCTCGGCTCGGTGATCTTTTCCCTCGCCTACTGGACCTTCGGCTTCATCCGGATGAGCGTGGCGGGTCTGACCGCCCAGGCAGCAGGAGCCGAAGACCCGACCGAGACCCGCGCCGCCCTCGGGCGAGGCGCGCTTCTCGGCGCGGCGATCGGCGCCGCCCTCGCTCTTTCACAGGGAGCGATCGCAGCCGGCGTCTTCCCGCTCCTCGCCCTCGGCTCCGAGGCGAGCGGGGAGACCATCGCCAACGCCGAGGGCTATTTTTCGATCCGCATCTGGGGCGCGCCTTTCGCGCTCGCGACCTATGCGCTCGCCGGCTGGCTGACCGCGCGCGGTCGGACGGACTATCTGATGGCTGCGAGCCTCGCGATGACCGGTCTCAACGCCGCCCTCGACTACTGGTTCGTCGCAGGGCTCGGGCTCGGCGCCAAAGGGATCGCCGCGGGCACGCTGATTGCGGAGATCTTCGGGTTCCTCGTCGGCGCGGCGCTGGTGGCGCGGATGCTTGCGCGCGAGGGCGGGATCAGGGCGCATTGGAGCCGGGCGGCGCTCTTCGAGGCGCGCGCGATCCGCCGAACCCTTGGCGTGAACCGCGACATTTTCATCCGCACGGTTCTGCTCGCGTTCTCCTTCGCCTGGTTCGTACAGCGCGGCGGCGCCTTCGGCGACGTCACGCTCGCCGCCAACCAGGTGCTGCTGCAGCTCTTTCTCTTCACCGGCCTCGCCCTCGACGGAACCGCGATCGCGGCGGAAACCCTCGTCGGGCGCGCCGTCGGCGACCGCGACCCGGCCCGGGGGGCGGTCCTCCTGAAGGCTTCGATCCGGGCGACTTTCGCGCCGGCCATCCTCGCCGCGCTTTTCTTCGTCGCGCTTTACCTCGTCGCCGGCGAGGCCCTGATCGCGCTTCTGACCGGCGACGGCGCGATCCGCATGGCGGCGAACGACCATCTTTTCTGGATTATCGTCAGCCCGCTGATCGTCGTCGTCGGCTTCCAGCTCGACGGGATCTTCATCGGGGCGACCCGCGCGCGCGAGATGCGAGACGGCATGATCGCGAGCGCTGCGATCTTTCTGCCGTCCTCGATCTGGCTCGCCGATCGTTTCGGCAATGACGGTCTCTGGGCCGCGTTTTCGCTTTACTTCCTCTTGCGCGCGGCGACGCTCGCGGTCTTCATGCCGCGCATTCTTCAACCGGCGCCGACCGCGTCCGCGACGGTCGAGAACCCGTCGGCCGCCAAGAGCTGAGGCAGCTCCCGCAGGATTTTCCCGACAATCCCCGGCCCCTCATAGACGAGCGCGGTGTATAGCTGCACGAGCGCCGCGCCGGCGCGAATCTTGGCGTAAGCCTGCCGCGCGCTCGCAACGCCGCCGACGCCGATCAGAGGGACGGCGCCGCCGAGCGCTGCATAAAACTCGGCAAGCAGCGCCGTCGAAGGCGCAAAGAGCGGCGCGCCGGAGAGCCCGCCCTTTTCGCCCGCCTGCGGACTTTTCAATGTTTCCGGGCGAGCGAGGGTCGTATTCGAAATGATGAGCGCATCGACGCCGCAGGATTTCACACTCCCTGCAATGTCAGCTTTGTCCGCATCCGTCAGATCCGGCGCGATCTTCAAAAAAACGGGCGCCGGCGTGGCCATGGCGCGCCGCGCCGCCGCGACGCGCGCCAGAAGATCGTCGAGAGCCGCCTTTCCCTGAAGCGCGCGCAGGCCCGGCGTATTCGGCGAGGAGATGTTGACCGTAAAGAAATCGGCAAGGCCGTCGAGGCGCCTCAGAAGCGCCGCATAATCCCCGGCGCGGTCCTCGCTGTCCTTGTTGGCCCCCAGATTGACCCCGACGACCCCGGGACGCCCCGGCGAAAGTCTGGCCGCGATCGCCTCCGCCCCATGATTATTGAAGCCGTAGCGATTGATCACCGCACGGTCCTTCCGTAAACGGAAGACGCGCGGCTGCGGATTGCCCGGCTGCGGACGGGGCGTCACGGCGCCGACCTCGACGAAGCCGAAGCCGAGGGCGAGCATCGCCGCGTAACATTCCGCGTTTTTATCAAATCCGGCGGCGAGCCCCAGCGGATTGGGGAAATGAACGCCGGCGACGCGCGTCCGCAAGATGGACGGCGAGGCCGCTTCGCGCGAAAGGCGCGGGCCGAGCCCGCGCGCCATCAGCCGCACCGTCGCACCATGCGCGGCCTCAGGGCCCAGCGCTCCGAGCGCGCGCGCGCCCGCGTCGGCGAGGAAAGCCGGCGCTCCCATCAGGAGGGGCTCACGTCAGGACCGCGCCGAAAACGAATACGCCGGGGCGCGCCTCCTCAAGGTGAAAAACGCGCAGGACGGCCCCAGCGCCGGGGACGCCGTAGTAGTGCGGGTAGCGCTCGCCGCCGCGCGCGGCGACGGGCTCCATCGCGCAGTCGGGTTTCAAATCAGCATACGCCATTTCAAGCGCGACAAGGTCCTTTTCGCCGGAGAAGTATCGCGCCGCCGTCCGAAGCGTTTGCGCGGGCGTGGAAAGATGAAAGAAGCCGTCGCGGCGATCAATCTCGCTCCGCGGCAGAGCGCCCTTCGCCCGCGCCGCCGCCCAGTCGGCGAGGCGCATGATCCGGTAGACGCGCGTCGGCTCTTCGCAGCTCTTGCGGCGCGGGCTCACGGCTGGGCCTCGATGAAGGCGCGCTCGGCCGCCGGGCCTGCGGCGATCGCCTGGTTGAGTTCGCCGGCCCGGGCCTGAAGCCGCGCCTCGAACGCGGTTTCGGGCGCCCCGTCGAGCGCCGCGCCCAGAGCTTCGAGCGCGTCCGCGCGCCACTCCGCCCGCTCGCTCGCGAGGAGCCGGAGGGCGCATTCATAGGCGATCGCAACGTTTTCGGGCGCCGCCTTTCGCGCGGCGAGGAATTCGGCGTAGCCCTCCTCGGGATCGGCTCCGTAGAGAAATCCGCCGCCGCGCCGCGCAACCTCGAGGCGCCATGCGCCGGACGTCGACAAGGCCCAAGGGTTGCCTGGATTGATGGCGAGGGCGTCGTCGATATGGGCCCGCGAGCGGCTGGCGAGGCGCAGGAAAAAGGCCTTCGCCGGGCTCATGTTCGCCCCGCGCACCGCGAGCGAGATCGCCGCCTGGAGGTGAGCCTCAGCGAGGTTCTCATCGATTTCAATGGCGGCTTCGGCGAACTCCAGCGCACGCTTGGCGGTGCGCCGCGCGCGCTTGCGGTCGGTCTCGAAATAGCCCGCCGCATTGAGCGCCCGCGCGGCGAAGGCGAGATCCGCCGGGCTCCCCGCACGCGACGCGATCGCCACCGCGTCCTCATAGGCGCCGGCCGCATAGAGCGCGACCGCTTCTTCCTGGACCGCCCGCGCCGGGGCGAACGCCGCGGCGAGCGACAGGGCCGCCGCAATCACGCCGCCCGGAAATACCTTGCGCGCAAATAATGCCATTCGAACCGCCTTTCGTGGATTTTTAACCGAAGCCTACTTGTCGCCGGTTCCTTCAAGGGACGGTTCGCGCAGCCGAATGGCGGCGGCGCGACCGCCGGTCAATAAACAACCGTCCCCAGCGTTACGAATTCGCGCGGCAGCGGGTTTAAATTTGCACGCAAAAGCGCATAACCCGCTTTCACGTTCACGGGAGTTCCCGCCGCCCCTATGACCGAGACGCCCACAACGTCCGGGCGGGCGATAAAGCCGCTCGCCTTTCCCGAACTCGTTGCGATCACCGCGGCGTTCATGGCGCTGAACGCCCTCGCCATCGACATGATGCTGCCCGCCCTCGGGACCATCGGCGACGAACTCGGCGCCGAGGCCGACAACGACCGCCAGCTGGTGATCGGCGTTTACGTGATCGGCAACGGGATCGCGCAGCTATTTTTCGGACCGGTCACCGCCCGCTTCGGCCGGCGAAACGTCATGTTGTGGGCGCTCGGCGGCTACGTCGCCGGTTCGGCGCTCAGCACGGCCGCGTCGAGCTTCAACCTGCTGCTCGCGGCGCGCCTCGTCCAGGGCGTCGCGACGGCGGCGACGCGGGTCGCCGTCATGGCGTCGGTTCGCGACCAGGTGTCCGGCCGTCGCATGGCGGAGGTCATGTCGCTGGCGATCACCGTCTTCATGGCCGCGCCGATCCTCGCGCCCGGCTTCGGTCAGCTGATCCTGTTCACCGGTCCCTGGCGCGGGATTTTCCTCGCGCTTCTGCTTTACGGGCTCGTCCTGATGCTCTGGACCTGGCTGCGGCTGCCCGAAACCCTGCCGCCGGAAGCGCGATCGCGTCTCAATGCAAGGCGGATCTTCGCGGCCTATGGCGAGTTCGTCACCCACCGCGTCGCGGCCGGATACACGCTCTGCTCCGCGCTCTGTTTCGGCGCGCTTTTCGGCTATATCAGCGCCTCGGAACAGA
>CAZBOC010000106.1:0-9316 GCA_964493225.1 uncultured Caulobacterales bacterium
TTCGCAAAGATACCCCGCGCCGGGCCCCGGCGCGCTGTCCCTTAACGCTTGGCGAGAGCCCATGCGTTTCCATGAGAGCGAAATTTTCACGCGCGGCGTTAACGCAGATCAATGAAAGGGCGAATGGCGACGGCATTGTCCGACGGCTGCCCGTTTCGGGAATTTCAAGCGTAACCAGCAATGACCTTGAGCGGGATGTGCGGCTCGACGGCCCACGCCGATATCGGGCGCCGCCTCGCCATACTGACCGATCGAAGGGAGCTTTATGAGCGAAAACAGAAAAATCGAAATCCGCGGAAGCGACGTCGACGCCCGATCTCGGACACAAGAGGATAGCGCGTTGAAAGGGTCGGACGGACCATACGAGGCGGAGGCGAAACCTGACCGGTGCGAGCGCGAGGAGCGCGCCGGCCTGACGGCGACGCCGCCGGAAGTCCGCCAGCCCTTTCCGTTCGAGCTGCCGGATCGCTACAGCACTGAAAGCATCGACCGCTCCTACAAGGCGCATCTCGCGCGGTTCACGCTCGGCGTCACCCCTTTCGGTCTTGGTTCGACGGTGTTCAAATGGTGGCTGCATCTCCTCGGCTCGCCGGGTAAACATGCGTTTCTCGCGGAGAAGGCCGCCCGCAAGATTGCGCGCTACATGATTTTCGCGGGCAAGTGCCGGCCCGGCGAGAACGCGACGCCCTGCATCGAACCGCTTCCCCATGACAGCCGCTTCGATGACGAGGCGTGGCGGCGATATCCGTACAATCTGGCTTACCAGGCGTTTCTTCTGACCCAGCAATGGTGGCATAACGCCACGAACGACGTAGAAGGATTATCACAAGACGAGGAGCGCGTCGTCTCCTTCGTCACGCGCCAGCTCCTCGATGTCGCTTCGCCATCGAACTACGTTTGGAGCAATCCGGAAGTCCTGCAAAGAACGATGGAGCAAGGCGGCGTCAACCTCGTCGAGGGCGCGCAGCATTTCTTTGAAGACTGGGAGCGCGCGGTCTCCGGAAAGCTTCCGGTCGGCGCCGACGAATACGCGCCCGGACGCGACGTGGCCACAGCCGAAGGCAAGGTGGTCTACCGCAACCACCTGATCGAACTGATCCAGTATGCGCCGAAAACGGCCAAGGTGAAGGCTGAATCAGTATTGTTCGTGCCGGCGTGGATCATGAAATACTATATATTGGATCTTTCCCCGCATAATTCGCTGGTGAAGTATCTTGTCGAAGAAGGGTACACGGTTTTTATCATTTCGTGGCGCAACCCGACCGCCGAGGACCGTGATCGGGGCATGGCGGATTATATTGATCTTGGCGTGGGGCGTGCGCTTGACGCGGTTTGCGAGATCACGGCCAATGGCAGGGTGCACGGGGTCGGCTATTGCATCGGCGGCACGCTTCTTTCCATTGCGGCGGCCGCCATGGCTCGCGACGGCGACGACCGCTTCAAGACGCTCACCTTCTTTGCGACGCAGACAGATTTTACTGAACCCGGCGAACTTGGTCTGTTCATCAGCGAAAGCGAAGTCTCGTATCTGGAAAACATGATGTGGGACCAGGGGTATCTTGACACCAAGCAGATGGCAGGCGCCTTTCAGCTCCTGCGGTCGAATGACTTGATCTGGTCGCGTTACGTTCATGAATATCTAATGGGCAAGCGCCAGCAGATGTTCGACCTCATGGCGTGGAACGCCGATGCGACCCGCATGCCTTATAAGATGCACTCGGAATACTTGCGCCGAATTTTCCTCAATAATGAATTGGCGCAAGGGCAGTATGAGGTGGATGAAAGACCGGTGGCGATCGCCGACATCTCAGCGCCGATATTCTCGGTCTCGACGATGAAAGATCACGTCGCCCCCTGGAAATCGGTTTACAAAATCCATCTTCTCGCTGACGCCGACGTGACCTTCGTTCTGACAAGCGGCGGTCACAATGCGGGAATAGTCAGCGAGCCGGGACACGAAGGCAGGCGATTTCAGATCGGTTCCCGCAAGGAAGGCGATAGCTACCTGTCCCCCGAACTGTGGCGAGAAGATGCGAGAGAAGAAGAAGGCTCTTGGTGGCCGGCGTGGTCGGCGTGGCTGGCGGAGCATTCCTCGGAGGAAGTTTCGCCGCCCGCCTTTGGCGGCGGCAAAAGGGCGTACCGGCCGAAATGCGACGCGCCCGGCACGTATGTTTTCCAGAAGTGACGAAAAGGCTGCGCGCCGCGGCTTTTTGCGGCGGCGTGCTTCAGCAGGGCGCTTATCCCAGAGTGCGAGTGTAGCGAGAGGATATCGTGTTCCGCCTGTGTTCGGAACACACGATGCATCCTGAAATAGAGCGTTTGAGAAAATAGACTGAAACGTCTCGAGCAAGATGCGGAAGTTTCGTTCGTCGGCGGAACTTGGCGTGCGCCAGTCACGCCGTTTGCGTCCGGGCGAGGGCGATCTGCGCTGAACCAAAAATCAGAAGGTCAATCCCGAACAGAACGCCGAGCACCCAGAGCGAAGCGCCGGGCAACGCCGCCCACAAAATGATCCCCAGAAGGACTGATGCGACGCCGGACAAGGCGGCCCATCCCCATGATGAATTCGGCCGCTGTTGAAAAGCGGATATGAGCTTAAAGAGGCCTCCTGCGAGAAAATAGGCTGTCAGGATTACCGTCAAGGAAAAGAGTCCTTGCGCAGGAAAGAGAAGCAGAACGAGGCCCGCGGCGAAAGCAAGGAGACCGAGCAGCGCAGCGCCGATGATTTTGCGCGTCCGGCGAAGCCAGAACACGCGCGCAATTTCAACGACCCCGAACGCCGTCAGCGTGAGGCCGATCATCAGCTCGACGCCGATCGAAGCCGCAACGGGAAAGATGATGGCGAGCAGGCCGAGGATGATGGCGAGCGCCCCGGCGATCCAGAGGGGTCGGGGATCGGCGAAGATATCTTGTCCGGAGCCGCCCTGTCGTTTTGCGGCTGAGGGTGCTGTGATTTTCATTTGGTTCTCCTGTTCGGATCTTTCCGGCTGGCGCCTGCATCGCGGAAGCGGAACGGAACGGATTTGTGAAAACCCGCCCCCGCGGGTTTGTCTCGTGGGAGTATGAAGCGGGAAGGAAAGCCGGGGAGGGCGGGGGGCTGGGACCTTCCTTCCCGCTGGACGGAACGTGCGCCGTTCGTTTGACGGCGCACATCGACGGGGCCGGGTTGCTCGATACGTTACGGCCGCCGCCGTCCGCCTCGTTCTTGATCAGCTGCCGCTGGATCTCGTCGCATCCTCGGAAAAGGAGGTGATCGTCTCGGCTTTGATCTCTCGCTGTTCGAACAGATCGTCATCCAACTGTCCGTAAACGGATATCGTATCGCCGACATCGATCTGCTGATAGCCGACGTCATCAAACGGATTGTACAGCATTTCGTCCGTGTCGACCTTGATGTCTCTCACGCCGGTGTCGAGCGTCAGCTCGCGGCCTGTAACGTCTTTGACGGCGCCGCTGACGGTCACCCAGCTGCCCTCGACGGCCAGAGCGGGCGAATAGTAATAGGCGTAACGATAATGAATATCGCCTTCCTCGTCCGCGTCGTTCGCATGAAAATAGGTATTGCGATCAGCGACATAGACGCTGTCGGCGTCGATCGTCCGCGCTTCGTAGAAGGAATCGTCGACGCGGCCGTAGACCGTCACGTTTTCGCCCGCAGAAATGAGGGACCCTTCCTGGTACCAGTCCCAGTCGTCCATCTCGACAGTGATCAGTCCATCCCCGTAATCAAGGGTGAAATACGCGTCTGCGGCGGCTGCGACCGAACCTGAAATACTGATCCAGCTTTCGTCCGGTTTTTCATAAGGGTCCTGGCCATGCGCCGGCGCCAGCGAGATCGCCGTCAGCGAGGCGGCGGTCAAGGCGAACGTCCGGAAAGTCAACGTCTTTAAGGTCATTGTGCGTAATGCCTCCTTTTATTCACTCTGGAAGTGATGGTGATACTGATAAACCGAAAAACGGGTTTTCGAATTAATCTGGGATAATTGGAATCAGAGAAATGCCTTGGGTAGCTTCCCGGGTCCGACGCCGGCCTCCGCGACATCGGCTCCGTCGCCGGCGTTCGGCCGATGCCGTCATTCAGTCGGGAACCGATGGCCTGCGAGCCGGACGCCGGACAATCCAGCGCGCTGCGGCGACGGCGGGAGCGAAAGTCAAAATCAGGCAGGCGATCGCCGCGGGCGGCCGGTTAAGCGCATTCGGTCCGAAGCCGAAAGCGATCGCCGTGGAACTCGCCCAGAAAAAGACGGAGGCTGCGAGACTGAAAACAATGACGAAGACGATATAGGCCGCGAGCGGTTTCGCCTCTCTATGGCGGATCCGCTGCACGTAAGGATACGCCGTGGCGAGCAACGCCAGCCAGGCGCCGATCAGGAACGGCGTCGACATGAGAACGCGTTACGAGGAATGAACGGCTTCAAGGAGAAATTCCGAAGCGCTGCCGATTTCAGAAAGTCGACTTCGTTTTCTTCCACGCTTCCGATAGGTCGCTCCATGCGTCGTCGAGCCCGCTGCGCATATTCTCCCAGGCCTCGCCGCTCGACTGGGAAAGCTTGTCGAGTTGACTGCGCATGTCCGCCAGGCGCCGACGAAAATCATTGGCCTGGTTCTTGAGTTCAATGCGAGCCTCGGCGCCGGCGGTTTCCGCCTTGGCTTCCAGTTTCTGGATGTCGGCCTCGAATTCCTTGAAACGCGCCGTCATGAGTTTTTGATAATCGGAAATATTGTCTGAAGGGGCTGTCATCGTTGTCCTCCATGGGCGTTGGGGTGAAAGAAGTTGCTCGATCGCAAAAGGCGCAGATCTTTGAGGACGCTGCTGAAAGGCGTCATCCGTCGGGAGTTTCGCCGGAATTCTTGCTTTCGCCTTCGCTGACGTCTTCACCGTTTATCTGCGCCTCGGCGTCGTCGACGGCGCGGGAGAATTCATCGTAGGCTTCGGTGAAGCCGCCGCGAATGTCCTTCCATGCGGGTCCCGAGGCCGTCCGCAGGCGTTCAAGAGTTTCGCTTGCCTCCCGGCGCTGCTGTTCCAGGCTTTCGAGGGTTCTCTCCCAGCGTTCAGCGGCTTCTTCCGTGGCGGTGTCCCTTTTCAGGCGCCACTCGCTTCTGAGTTCCGAGAGCTTTTCGTTGAGCTGGTTCATTCGTCGTTCCGCGTCCTCAGCGAACGCGTCGCGCTCCTGTTCGGCGAAGCGCGCGGCTTCCTCAACAGCTTCTTCCGCCTCTCGCGCGACTTTATCCGCGGAAGTTTCTTCCGCCGCTTCGCGCGTCTCGTCTGGGGCTGGCTGCGACCCGTCCTCGGACTGGACGCAGGCGGTGAGCAAAGCCATGAGAGCCGCACCGCCCAGAAAATTCAAGTTGCGCAATGTCATGCATGATTCCCTTTCATTGTCGCCGCCCGCCGGCGGCCTGTTGATTCGCCCGTCACTGGCGATCGCGAAATCCGCCGACGCCGGCGCTTTCGGCGCAGTGTTTGCAGCAGTAGAGAACCCCGGCGGCTTCAAGGCCGTGGCCGACGATGCGGCAGCCGCAAGCCGCACATCTCGGCGCCAGGGCGTGGATCGCGCATTCGAAACTGTCGAACGTATGGGTTTTTTCGCCCATCACGACGTCGAACGCCTTATCATATTCGTTGCCGCAGACTTCGCAGGTTCTCATCTCGCCGCCTTTCGCAATACGCAGATCATTCTCCAATAATCCGTTCTCTTATCCGATTGCGCGCCGTCGGATGTTTCGGACGCCGCCGCCGCTATTGCGGCGCTGGCGTCAGGCGCTTCGGCGATTACGGTAATGACGTAACTTTCCTCCGCATCCTGTTTGAGGCGTTCCATGGATGCTGTTATCCATTCGTTCATGACTTCCATCGCGTATGAAAAATCTCCCCGATCATCGGGCGCGGGGGGGTTCGCCGCTTTCAGAGTTGTGCGGGTCGCCTCTCGTCGCCGTATGAGCCCGGCTCTGTTGACGTCCTTGAAATCGGCGCGCATTTGATCACGGGTCGCCCGAAATCGGCGCATCCGAGAAGCTGCATCAGAACAGAAAGACGTCGGCGACAAAATTGGCGCTGCGGCGACGCTTCTTCCGGACGCCGACCGCTGCAGCCCGTCGCGCTTGGTCATCGCGACTGCTCCATAAATGATTGCGCCTTCGATCATGCGACGGTGGATGCACCAAGGGACGAGGCGACGCATTGATTGAGATTAACCCGCGAGGCCCCGCGGCGAGAAAACTCCCGTCACAGGATCGAGACGACGGGCCCGGATGGTTCAGTTGACGACGATCAATGGCCGACGCGTTCTTCTGCGCTTATTCGAGAATCAAAATTCCTGCTCCGGCGGCGAACTGCGGTCCGTGCGACGTGTTCGCCCACAGACAAATCGCTGCATCCGGGATTGATCGAGCGCTGAGACCTTGAACCATGCTCGTGGGGCGGCGGGCGCCAATAACGCGGCGAAATCGTGGATCCCAAACGAAAAAAAGGATCAGTATATTAAAAAGAGTAAACAGTATCTTTTATCATAAGACATTGACAAATGGAGAAGCTTGAATGGTAACGCCGTATCAGAGCTACTCGGAGCAGGAGGCGGGCCGCGGGCGCGCGTCTGCGAAACAACTTGTACAGTTTACGGATCGCCGGGCTCGAACGGATCCCATCCTAAAAGCATTCGAGCCGAAACATGCGTTCCTCAACGACCTCAGAAAGCACGCGCAGGCGACGGCCGCAGGACGCGACGTCGTCCATGAAGGGGACGCCGTCGCGTCCATTATCTGGGTCATGAAAGGCTGGGTCGGCGGGACGAAACTTCTTTCCGACGGGCGGCGTCAGATTGTCGATATTACGGCCCCGGTCGACATGATCGAGTATATGGGCGCCGACGACACCGTCGCCGTCAACGATGTCACGGCGCTGACCGATGCGGTCGTCGCCGTCTACCCGAAGGCCCATCTGGATCAGCAGTGCGAGGAGTTTCCGGAGCTCGGACAGATTGTCGAGCGCCTGAGGGCCGCGGTGCGGGCGCGCCATGCGCAGCGGATCCTCTTTCTGGGTCGCGGCGACGCGCGCGAGCGCGTCGCAGGCGCGCTCGTCGAACTCTGCGTTCTCGCCGATCGGGGGGCGGCCTCGTCGCGCGGGACCAGCGGCGTCCATCTGCCGCTTCGACAAAAGGATATCGGCGACCTCATCGGACTGACGGCTGTTCACGTTTGCCGGACGCTGCGCAAGCTGTCCCGCAGCGGCTTGGTCGAGACGAGCGATCATGGCATCGTTGTCCGCGACGTCGGTCTGCTCGCTGACATCTGCGAAATCGATTTGGAACAGTATACGGAGAGCATTACCCCGTGCAAGCCGTCGCCGGGCGCGGGGCCTTGCCACTAGACGAACCGGTGATGAACAGCGATTTCTTCACGAGTGTGGCGGCGGCGCCGTAAAAATGAACCTCGAAGCGTTCGAGCCGATGACGCTCCCCCTCGGGCATCTCGCCGCGCGCATGGCGCTCGCATCTTTCGTGGGCGCGGCGATCGGTTTCGAGCGCGAGCGCCGCGAGCGGGCCGCCGGTCTGCGAACGCACATGCTCGTCTCGCTCGCAGCGGCGATCTTCTCCATGCTGATGCTCGAAATGCTGGCCGGTCCTGCCTATGCGCGCGAGCACGTCGAGATCAATCCGGTCGAAGTCCTCGGCGCGGTGACCACGGGCGTCGCCTTTCTTGCGGCCGGCGTCATTATACGGACCAAAGCGGAAATCAAGGGCCTGACCACGGGGGCGGGCCTGTGGCTCGCGGGGGCGCTTGGCTCGGCGGCCGGCGCGGGTCTCGCATCGATCGCGATCCTCGGAGCGCTGTTCGGCGTCTTTATCATCGTCATCGTTCGCCGGTTCGAACCGGCGATACATGAAGACAAGGGAAAGCCGCGCTGAATGACGCCCTGCGCCGGTCAGGCGCCGGCGACCGTTTTTTCGATTTCCGGCAGGGGGTGGTTCGTCAGATCCTTGCCGATTTCGCCCTTCAACCGCGCCTTGACGGCGTCATGGTAGGTCTCGCGCAAAACGCCGAGAGTTCTCGGGTCGGCGACCACGACCAGATCTGCAAACCGGTCTTCCAGCGCCCAGATCCGTAGCTTTTCGCCGAGGTCTTCGGCGAATCTTTCCTTTTCCAGGATATGCCAATCCGTGTCCTGAACGGCGCTTTTCCCGGTCCCGGGGTCGTCGAAACGGCCGGGCCTGTCGGTTCCCTGCTGACGGGTGGGCGGGTTGACGATTTCGTCATGTGAGACGACGCGGAAATCGGCGAGTTCTTCGTCGCCGATATTTCGAAGCAACAGGTATTTTTCGCCGTCCGCGACGATGATCCAAGCGCCATGGGCTATGTTCATGATTCGAACCCTCCATCAACGAGCGTCGATATTGCGTTGAAAAGCGCAACGCGGGGAAAGCGTGATGCTTCGCCCGCGTTCCTTATAAACGCCTTACCCCGCCCCGTCTCGGCTTTCCGCCGGCCTTGCCTGCACTTTCCTTATCAGCTTGCAGGCGCGCCGCATCGTGCGTGCATGCGCCTTATGCGCGCGCTTCGGTGATTTCGCCGAGCGCTTCGCCGGCGGCCTTTTCGGAAGCCTTTTCGGCGATGTCTCCGAGCGAAACCATGCCGACGAGGCGTTTGTCACGACTGAGGACGGGAAGTCGGCGGACCTGGTTCTCGCCCATATTGACCGCGACGTCTTCGGCTTCCTGGTCCTCAAAGCAATAGAGAAGCCTGTTCGACATGGCCTCGCGAGCAGTCGCCCCGTCGGGGTCCTTGCCGTTCGGCAGAACGCGAATGACGATGTCGCGATCGGTGACCATGCCGATCAGCTGATCGTTCTCGCCGACCGGCAGGGCCCCGATGTCTTCATCGCGCATCCGTCTGGCGGCCTCGCGAATACTGACGTTCGGGGCGATCCAATCGACCTCTTTGCTCATGATTTCCTTGACTTGCATGCGTCGGCTCCTTCCTCCTTGTGCGGAGCGCGATGGGATCGGCGATCGCCGCGCTCCGTCGCCTTTCAAGGCCCGCCATCATCGAAACCCTTGCCGCGCCGGCATTATCCTCGATCAATCGTCCGCGCCGGCAATCGCTTCGAAGCCGGCGACAATGTCGAGGAGTTCCGTGGTTATGGTCTCCTGGCGGCGTTTGCGATAAGCCCCGCCCAGCTCGCCGAGGCGTTCGTCAATATTGCGTTCGGCCGCCTGCATGGCGGCGAGCCGGGAAGCGTGTTCGCTCGCCAGCGATTCCGCGCCGGCGCGATAAACGCTGATGAACAGGTGCTGGCGAATGAGCCAGGACAGGAGGGCGC
>CAZBOC010000107.1:0-9282 GCA_964493225.1 uncultured Caulobacterales bacterium
GCCTGGCCGTCGCCTCGCAAAAGCCTTTGGCTCGCCGTCTGCGGGACCATCCCGAAACCCCCGCGTCGACCGTCGGCCAACCCGGGCGCGACGACGACCGGCGCTCGAAGCGCGTTTGCTAATCGAGCAGGGCCCCCGATGCAAGAAGCGAATTGCGCTCGCCCGAGAGGCGCGGTATCACCCGCGATCACCAGCGATGGGGCGATCATGACGCGGGCGTTCGTGTTCCCGGGCCAGGGCAGTCAGACCGTCGGCATGGGCAAGGCCCTCGCCGAGGCCTCGGCGGCGGCTCGCGAGGTGTTCGAAGAGGTGGACGAGGCGCTTGAACGCCGTCTCTCGGCGATCATGTGGGACGGGCCTTCCGACGCCTTGACCGAAACGGCCAACGCTCAGCCGGCGCTGATGGCCCATTCGATCGCCGTCGTCAGGGTCCTCAAAGCCGAGGCGGGCGTCGATGTCGGCGATGCGGTGTTCGTCGCGGGTCACTCGCTTGGCGAGTATTCGGCGCTTTGCGCGTCCGGCGCGCTCAGTCTTCGCGAAACGGCGCGGCTCCTGCGCGTGCGCGGGGAAGCGATGCAGGCGGCGGCCGAGCGCAGCGAAGGGGCCATGGCCGCGCTGCTCGGCGCCGACGTCAGCGCCGCTGAGGCGGTGATCGCCGAGGCGCGGCGCGACGGTCCGATCCAGATCGCGAACGACAACGCCCCTGGGCAGATTGTGATTTCCGGGGCCGTCGCCGCGGTGGAGACCGCCTGCGCGGCCGCCAAGTCTCACGGCGCGAAGTTGGCGCGGCGGCTACCCGTATCGGGCGCGTTTCACTCCGAACTCATGGCGCCGGCGGCGGAGCGAATGGAAAGGGCCCTGTCCGAGGCGGCGATCGCGCCGCCTCGACCGCCGCTCGTCGCCAATGTGACCGCGACGCAGACCGCGGAGGTTGAAGAAATCCGCCGCAACCTCGTCGATCAGGTGACGGGCCGGGTTCGCTGGACCGAAAGCGTCGACTATATGGCGGCGAAAGGCTGCGAGACGTTGATTGAAGTCGGGGCCGGCAAGGTGCTTTCCGGCCTCAACCGGCGCATCGCGCCCGACGTCCGCGTGGAGAGCATCGCTGGGCCGGATGATATCGAAGCCTTTCTCAGGGCCTGAGCGCGGCGCGGGCGAACGACGCCGGCTCCCATTCGATGAAAAGGAGCATTGGATATGTTTGATCTCGGCGGAAAATGCGCGCTTGTCACCGGCGCGACGGGCGGTATCGGCGGCGCCGTCGCATCAGCGCTGCACGCCCGGGGCGCGACGGTCGCCCTTTCGGGAACCCGGGCGGAGAGACTGGAAAGCCGGGCCGGCGAACTCGGCGAACGCGCCCATGTCGCCCCCTGCGACCTGTCGGATCTCGACGCGGTCGATGCGCTGCCGAAACAGGCCGCCGAAGCGATGGGCGGCCTTCACATCGTGGTCGCGAACGCGGGCGTGACCCGCGATGCGCTGCTGATGATGATGAAACCGGAGATGTGGGACGAGGTCGTCGCGATCAACCTGACCGCCTATTTCCGCCTCGCCAAGGCCTCGCTCAGGACCTTAACGAAACAGCGTTTCGGTCGCATAATCGGCGTCGCCTCGGTGGTCGGGGCGACCGGCAACGCCGGGCAGGCCAACTACGCCGCGTCGAAAGCCGGCATGATCGGCATGTCGAAATCGCTCGCCCAGGAGGTCGCCTCGCGCAACGTGACCGTGAACTGCATCGCGCCCGGTTTCATCGAGACCGCCATGACGGACGCGCTCAACGACGACCAGCGCGCAGCGATCCTGTCGAGAATTCCAGCCGGCGCCATGGGCGCGCCGTCCGACGTCGCGGCGGCGGCCGTTTATCTCGCCTCCGACGAGGCCTCTTACGTCACCGGGCAAACGCTTCACGTCAATGGCGGCATGGCGATGCTATAGGCCTCGCGCAGCAGGGTTTTTCGCATTGCGGCGCCGATCGGGGCGTGACGTGGAAACGTTGCAACAAGCGGCGAGATGCCTTAAGCGCGAACGTCGAAAGCGTTGAGATCGGGATGCAGAGCTCGAAAAAATCTCCCCCGGAACGCTCATTTGCAATACAATTCGAGAAGGAGCCCTCATGTCTGATCTTGCTGACCGCGTGAAGAAAATCGTCGTCGAACATCTCGACGTCGACCCGGCGAAAGTCGATCCCACGGCGAGCTTCATTGACGATCTGGGCGCGGACAGCCTCGATATTGTGGAACTGGTCATGGCGTTCGAGGAGGAATTCAACGTCGAAATCCCCGACGACGCGGCCGAGACGATCCAGACTGTCGGCGACGCGATCAAGTTTATCGAAGACCAGAAAAGCTGAAGCGCGCTCGCTCCAAGCCGCCGCGCGGCGGTCGGCGGCTTATCGTCCGGGTCAGGAGGACCGTTGAATGCGTCGTGCAGTGATTACCGGCCTGGGGCTGGTCACGCCCCTTGGCGGCGATCTGGAAAGCACCTGGAAGCGCCTGACCGCCGGTGAATCTGGGGCGGGGCGCATTGCAAAGTTCGATGTCGACGGGCTGCCCTGCCAGATCGCCTGCGAGGTGCCGCGCCCCGACGGCTATGCGGGCGGCGACGCGCCGGGCGTTGCGCCGTTCAATCCCGATGACTGGATCAGCGCGAAGGAACAGCGCCGGACGGACGATTTCATCATCTACGGGATCGCGGCCGCGCAGATGGCCTTCGACCATTCCGGTCTTGAACTGACGACGCAAGAGTCGCGCGAGCGGGCGGGCATCACTGTGGGCTCGGGCGTCGGCGGGCTGCCCGAAATCGAGCGGTCGGTGCTGACCTGCCACGAAAAGGGCCCGCGCAGGGTCTCGCCGTTCTTCATCACCGCGAGCCTGATCAACCTCGTCTCGGGCCAGGTCTCCATCAGGCTCGGGCTGAAGGGCCCCAACCACGCGGTCGTCACGGCGTGTTCTTCGGGCGCCCACGCCATAGGCGACGCCGCGCGGATGGTCATGCTCGACGACGCGGACGTCATGATCGCGGGCGGGGCGGAGTCCGCCGTCTGCCCGATCGGCATTGCGGGCTTCACCGCCTGCAAGGCCTTGTCGACGCATTTCAACGAAACGCCGGAGCGCGCCTCGCGCCCCTATGACAAGGACCGCGACGGCTTTGTCATGGGCGAAGGCGCCGGCATGGTCGTCGTCGAAGAATATGAACACGCGCGGGCGCGCGGCGCGACGATTTACGGGGAGATCGTTGGTTACGGGCTCTCGGGCGACGCCTATCACGTGACGGCTCCCGCCGAGGACGGCGACGGCGGCTACCGGGCCATGAAAATGGCGCTGAAGCGCTCGGGCCTCGCGCCGGGCGACATTGACTACGTCAACGCGCACGGCACGTCGACGCCGCTCGGCGACGAGATCGAGCTGCGCGCCGGCGAGCGCCTCTTCGGCGAGGCGGCGGCGGGGACCGTCATGTCCTCGACGAAATCCTCTATCGGCCATCTCCTGGGCGCGGCCGGCGCCGTCGAGGCCGTATTCTCCATCCTGGCGATGCGCGACAATATCGCCCCGCCGACGATCAACCTAGACGCGCCGTCGGTCGAAAGCCCGATTGACCTCGCGCCGAAAAAGGCGGTGGAGAAACCCATCAACGCCGTTCTGTCCAACTCCTTCGGCTTCGGCGGCACCAACGCGAGTCTGGTGATGCTTCGCGTCGACGGCTAATGTCGGGGCCGTTGGCGCATGGGAGCGAGCGTAATGCATTCGACGGCTGAACGCGATCTTGCAAGGCGGGGACAATCCGGCCTCGCCGTCAGATCCGTGATCGGGTTCATCTTGTTTCTCGGCTTCCTGACCGCGGCCGCGGTCGCGGCCGGCGGGTATTTCGCCTACAAGGAGGCGACGCGGCCCGGTCCTCTCTCTGAGGAAGCCGTGGTCATGCTAAAGCCCGGCTCTTCCGTCGTGGCGATCGCCGAGCTTCTTGAGCGGGAGGGCGCGGTGCGGAACGCCGATCTTTTCCATGCTGCGGCCCGGGCGCGACGCGTGCAGACCCAGATGAAAGCCGGAGAATACGCAATCCCCGCCGGCGCGAGCGTCATGGAGATCATCGACCTGCTGGTCGAAGGCAGGAGCATCCTCCATTACTTCACCGCGCCCGAGGGGCGAACGACGGCGCAGATCCTGAGGCTGCTTGAAGAACACCCGGTCCTCGTCGGCGACATCTCCCTGATGCCGGGGGAGGGCGAGCTGTTGCCGGAGACCTACGCCCTGACCCGCGGCGAGACGCGTGACGCCATGATTCGCCGCATGGCGCAGGCGCAGAAAGACGTTCTCGATGAACTCTGGACGGGACGCGCCCTCGAATTGCCCTTCGGGACGCGAGACGAAGCGCTGATCCTCGCCTCCATAGTCGAAAAAGAGACCGGCGTCGCAGAGGAAAGACCGCGGATCGCCGCCGTATTCGTGAATCGCCTGAAGCGCGGCATGCGCCTTGAGTCCGATCCGACCATCATTTACGGGCTGACGCAGGGCGAACCCCTCGGCCGCGGCCTTCGCGTCAGCGAACTGCGCAAGGAAACCCCTTACAACACCTATGTCATCCGAGGATTGCCGCCGACGCCGATCGCCAATCCGGGGCGGGACGCAATCGCCGCCGTCCTAAATCCGGCCGAGACCGACGAGATCTTCTTCGTCGCCGACGGCACGGGCGGGCATGTCTTCGCCTCGACGCTTCGCGACCACAATCGCAACGTCGCGGAATGGCGGCGCATCGAGCGCGCGCAGAATCAGTAACGCAGATGAACCGATCCGGACTTTCCTCGATGACCGGATTCGCCCGCTGGGAGGGCGCGCTTGAAGAAGGCGGGTCCGCGACTGCGGCGCGCTGGAGCTGGGAGATCCGAAGCGTCAACGCGCGCGGCCTCGAGGCGCGGTTCCGCCTGCCTCCGGGATTTGATTACCTTGAGCCGGCGTTGCGCAAATCGCTCGCCGGCGTCCTTTCGCGAGGGGCGGTGACCGTTTCGCTTTCGCTGCGCCGCACAAATGCGGCTGCGCGCTTTCGCCTGAACGAAGAGGCGCTCGTGCAGGTGCTGCAAATCATAGAGGCGCTGAGACTGCGCATCGATTGCGACAAGCCGCGGGCCGACCAGATCCTCGCCGTCAACGGCGTTTTGGAGCGCAGCGACGAGGAGGCCGACGCGGACGCGACCGACCGTCTCGGCGCGGCGCTCCTTGGCGATTTCGCCAACGCCCTGGAGCGTCTGAAAGAAATGCGCGCGTGCGAAGGCGAAGCCCTCGCCAGCGTCATTTCGGGTCAGCTCGACGAAATCGGCCGGCTCTCGGGCGCCGCGCGCGCGGTCGAGGACGCCGCCCCGGACGCGATCGCGCGGCGGCTTGCGGCGCTGATCTACGACCTCCTCGCCGCCGCGGTCGTAGCGCCGGAACGCCTTGCCGAGGAAGCGGCGGTGCTCGCCGTCAAGGCCGACGTGCGCGAGGAACTCGACCGCCTCGAGGCCCACGTCGCCGGCGCCCGCGACCTCGTCTCGAGAGGCGGCGTCGTCGGGCGCAAACTTGACTTCCTTGCGCAGGAATTTAACCGGGAAGCGAATACTCTGTGCTCCAAGGCGGCCACGATGAGGCTGAAACGCATAGGGCTCGACCTGAAATCCGTCATCGACCAGATGCGCGAACAGGTGCAGAACATAGAGTAGGGCGCAAGGCGCGAATGATCGGCGGCGACCTGAAACTTGCCCGGCGCGGGCTCATGCTGATCCTGTCGAGCCCGTCGGGCGCCGGCAAGACGACCATGGCCGATCGGTTGCTGAAGAAGGACGGCGAGATCACCCTGTCGGTTTCCGCGACGACGCGGGCGCGTCGGCCGGGAGAGGTCCACGGCCGGGATTACTATTTCGTCAGCGATGAAGAATTCACGCGGATGCGTCAGGCAGGGGAATTTCTAGAATGTGCGAACGTCTTCGGCAATTCCTACGGCACGCCGCGCGCCATGGTCGAGGAAACGCTCAGTCAGGGCCGTGACGTTCTCTTCGACATTGATTGGCAAGGCGCGCAACAGCTCGACGAGGTCGCACGCGACGACGTCGTGAAGGTCTTCATCCTGCCGCCGTCGCGCGACGAACTCGAACGGCGGCTGCGCAAGCGGGCGCAGGACCCGGAAGAGGTCGTACAGCGACGCATGGCCAAGGCCGACGCGGAAATGTCCCATTGGGCGGAATACGACTACGTGATCGTGAATTACGACGTCGACGAATCAGAGGCGCTGCTGCGCTCGATACTGTTCGCTGAGCGAATGAAGCGCCGCCGCCAGATCGGGCTTGCGAACATCGTCAAGGCGATGACGGCTGAAGATTAGCCCTTAAGACGCTGATTGATCGTCTTCCGCCGTCCCGAGAGGCGGGCGGGACGGCGGCGCCTTTCCGGAACCGTTCTCGCCTTTCAATCAGGCGCGGCGCATCGCCTCGGCGTAGGCCTGATCGACGCCGAGCCGCACGCGCAATCGTTCAAGGAACGCATCGCCGCGATGGTCGTCGTCGTCGCCCGCGACGACGGCGGCGGCGTAAAGCTGGACCGCGCGGTTCGGAGTCGTCGCTGCAGCCGAGATTTCGTCGAAAAGCGCCGCTTCATTCTCGGCAGGCAGGAGGAGGGCGCGCGCCTCCGCGCCGAGCCCGTGCGCGTCGATCGCCTCGGCTACCGTCTTTTCCTCCTCGGCGCTGATCGCCCCGTCGGCGTAGGCTGCGGCGATCATGGTCCTGACGATTGCGCGGGAGAAACCGGGATCGGCTTCGGCCTCGATCATGAAATCCCGCGGCGGCGCATCGTCTGCGGCGGCGTTCGCGCCAGCACCTCGGCGCTCGCTCCAGGTCCTGTAGGCGAGCGCGCCGATCGCCGCGGCCGCGCCCGTCTTCGCCACCGCTCCCATGAGCTTGCGGCCGACTTTGGGTCCCAGAAGACCAAGGAGAAGCAGGCCGCCCGCGCCGGCCGCGACATTGCGCGCCTGCGGTTCCGTCCTCAAGCGCTCGCGGACCTCGCCCGCCGCCGTCTTCGCGTCGTCGACGCGCGCATCGACGTCGAGATCGGCCATGACGTCGCGCGCCTGACGTTTCAGATCTTCGAGGATTTTGGTCGTGTCGATCATGGCTCGCGTTTCCCGGCCGCGCGTCGGCTGTCAGGTCATCGAGGCGATGAAGGCGTCCGCCTCGGCGATCGCCGCGTTCATTTCGCTGATGAGCGCTCCGACGCGTTCCTCGATCTTGATCCTTTCAAGCTCCAGCGAGGAGATCGCGCGTGCATTGAGGTTGTGTTTCAGAAACAGCACCTGATCCTCGTAAAGTTCGAGGACGGGGTCCATCTTCCCCGCGGCTTTGTTCATCGCGCCGAGGAGCTCGGTGTAGTCGGCGCGCGTCCGGCTCAGCTGTTCGGCCGACCGCCGGCGCAGATCCGGGCTTTCGTAGAGCGCGAGCTCCTGCTCCCATTCCTTGAACAGACGATCGCCCACGTCGTTGACGGCCTTGATGCGCTTGTTGACCTCGTCCGCCTGCCTTTTCGCACGGTCGTAAGAAGCGCTCATCTTGTCATACTGGCGCTCGAGTTCGCCGCCGTCGACCTCGACCAGGGTGCGAAATTCGTCGAGCGCGCTTGCGAAAGTCTCCTGCGCTTCGGCCTGTTCGCCGCGCGCGACCTTGACCCGGTCGACGAGGATGTCGCGCTTTTCGAAGCCGAATTGCTCCATGGTCGAGTAATAGGCCGTGGCGCACGCCCCCGTCGCCAGAGCTCCCGCCGCGATCAGCGTCTTGAGAAAAGTGTTCATGTTCCCGCTTTCCCTTGTTCCGTCTCCCCTGTGTTTTACGGACATAACAAGCGCCGCCATGCGGGTCACGTGATTATTCGACCCGGCGACGGTCGGGTTCGCGGCTGTCTCAACCGGGGCGTTAAGGATTCTTGCAGACGCGCGCGGTACTCCGTAAGACCGGGCGTCGGCGATGGCGGGCGCGGGGCGTGCGGCGCGAGCCGCGGACACGGGATAAAGGAGACGGCCATGACCGCGTTTTGGATATTTCTCGGGATCCTCGTTCTTCTGGCGGCGCTGGCGGTTCTGACCTTCAACCGCATCGTCGCCCTTAATCAGCGCGCGGATCAGGCGTTCGCCGACGTCGACGTTCAGTTGAAACAGCGCCACGACCTGATCCCCAATCTCGTGGAGACGGTCAAAGGCTACGCCGCGCACGAGAAGGAGACGCTCGATGCGGTCGTCACCGCGCGCAACACCGCCGTCGCCGCCGAGGGCCCCGCCGCCCAGGGACAGGCCGAAGGCGTGCTCGGCGCCGCCCTCGGACGGCTCTTCGCCCTCGCCGAAGCCTATCCGGACCTCAAGGCGAACCAGAATTTCCTAGAGCTTCAGCGCGAGCTTTCCGATGTCGAAAACAAGATCGCCGCGGCCCGGCGCTTCTTCAACAACTCCGTGCAGGAGTTCAACACAAGCATTGAACAGATCCCCGGCAATTTCATCGCGCCGATGGGAGGGTTTTCCCGGCGCGAGTTCTTCGAAATTCCCGATGCTGACCGCCCGACGCTTGAAGCCGCGCCGGCCGTTGCATTCTAGGCGCGCGGGGAAACAGCCGGCGGGGGACGGATTGATCAGGCCGGGGGCGCGCTCGACGGCATGAAACGCATCGGCATTATCGGCGGCGTCAGCCCGGAGAGCACCGTCATTTACTATCGGCTCCTCAACGCCGCCGCCCGCGCCGTCTATGGCGGCGAGACGTCCGCCGACATCGTCATTCACTCGCTGAACTTCAACCGCATGCATGCGCTATATCGGGCCGGCGACTGGCGCGCGTTCAAGGATGCCGTCGTCGCCGCGGGCCGGGGGCTCGCGGCCGCAGGGGCCGAGCGCCTCGCCATCGCCTCGAACACGACGAACATGGCGGCGGACGATCTCGCCGCTGCGGTCGACGTTCCCGTGATCCGGCTCCTTGACGCGCTTGTCGAGGCGCTCCGCGCGGGCGGCGTGCGTCGCCCGCTTCTGCTCGGAACGCCGGTCGTGATGACCGGCGCCTTCTACCGGACGCGCCTGCGCGAGGCCTATGGCGTCGACGCGCTTGTTCCGGGTAGGGAAGACCAGGAGGAAGTCCGCCGCGTCATTTTCGAAGAACTCGTCGAGGGCGTCGTGCGCGAGGCGTCGCGCGAAAGCTGGCGGGCGATTATCGCGCGCGGGCGAAACGCCGGCGCCGACAGCGTCATTTACGGCTGCACCGAAATCGCCATGCTGAAGCGGCCGGGCGACGTC
>CAZBOC010000108.1:0-9107 GCA_964493225.1 uncultured Caulobacterales bacterium
CATCACCTCGCTCTGCGCCGGCCCGTCGCGGCGTTTGTCGACGATCGCGAGCGGCGCGTCGTTCAGCCGGTGGGCGAGGGCCCGGGCGCGCACCACGCCGCCGACATCGGGCGAAATGATCGAGACCTCGTCCATGTCGCCATTGTGGATTTCGCGGATGCGCCTCTCGAATTCCTTGACCGCGTAAAGATTGTCCGTGGGGATATCGAAGAAGCCCTGGATCTGTCCGGCGTGGAGATCCACCGTCAGGACGCGGTCCGCGCCGGCCGTGGTGATGAGATTGGCGACGAGTTTTGCAGAGATCGGGGTCCTCGGGCCCGCCTTGCGATCCTGGCGCGCATAGCCGAAATAGGGGATCACCGCCGTCACGCGGCTCGCCGACGCGCGGGTCAGCGCGTCGACGGTGATCAGGAGCTCCATGATGTTGTTGTTCGCGGGGTTAGAGGTCGACTGAATGACGAAGACGTCCTCGCCGCGAACATTTTCCTCAATCTCGACGAACACTTCGCTGTCCTTGAAGGTCCTGATTTCCGCGGCGCAGAGCGCCGTCGAGAGACGTTTGCCAATGGCTTCGGAAAGCCGGCGGTTGGAGTTTCCTGCAATCAGCTTCATGGCCGGCCCCTGGCTTCGCGCTTGTTGCGGCGCACCGTTCGCGCGTTTTGTGACGATTTCTTGACGCCTGATCAAGTCCTATCGGCCGCCGAGCTGCGCTATTCGGGCAGCATGATCGCTGAAAGGTTCCGGCCGTAATCCGGGGCGCCCTCGCGCTGCGACGCGCGGTAGCTGAAGTAGCGCGCGCTTTCTCCGAGCGTGCAGCGGCCGACGTCTTCCAGCCGCGCCACGCCCGCCTCGGCGAGACGCCAGCGTCCGAAGCCGGCAAGGTCGAACCGCCGCTTGTCGGCGCGCTCGCCGGCCGCAAAGAAGCGCTCAGCTTGCGGATATTTATCGGTAAAGGCGCCGACGAGGTCGAGCCCGACTTCGAAATTCTCCTGCCGCAGACAGGGTCCGAGCGCCGCGAGGATTCGCTGGGGACGCGCGCCGAGCGCGGTCATCCTTTCGACCGTCGCCTCAAGGACGCCTGCGAGCGCGCCGCGCCATCCCGCATGGGCCGCGCCGATCACCCCCGCGTCGGCGTCTGCGAAAAGAAAGGGCATGCAGTCCGCGGCGAGAACGCCAAGCCCGAGGCCGCGCGTCGCCGATACGACTGCGTCAGCCTTCGGCGGACCGTCCGTCCACGGTCCGCGGGCGAGCGCCACCTCGGCGGAATGAATCTGGTGCAGCGTGACGAGGCGCCCCGCCTCAAGCCCCAGCGCGGCGGCGCAGCGCGCGCGGTTCTCCGCAACGTTTTCCGGCCTGTCGCGCGATCCTGGTCCGGTGTTCAGGCTGGCGTAAACGCCGGAAGAAATCCCGCCCGCGCGCGAGAAAAATCCGTGGCGCGCGCCCGCTGCGTCGAGATGCGCCGCGGTCAGTCGCGCCGGCTTCTGAAGGCGGCGCGTCATCAAAAACCCTCGGGCTTTGCGAGGCTCGGCGAGGAAAGGCAGACCGCCTTGAAGATTTCCCCCATCTCGCCTGGCGAAGCGATGCGGCGGGCGCCCTCGTGAATTTCCGTCTGCTCGCCTGGCGTTTTTCCGGAGCAAAGCCGCTCGAGACGGACGGCGAGGCCGAGGCGGGCGAGAAATGCGCCCTGCGCGAGCGGCCCGTGGACGCCGACGCCGGCCTGTAGGGCGGCGCGCGCGAGCGCCTCGAAGTCGACATGGGCGGTGACGTCAGCGCGACCCGGCGATGCGAGGACCGGCCAGTAGCGATGACCGCGCACCGCCTGCAGCGTCTCGCCCGGGCCCGAGCGCACGCGGCCGTAATCGATGATCAGCGCCCGGCCTTTCGCCGCCTTCAGACGGTCTGCGATCGCTTCGACGAGGGCGTCGCGCGGCTCGCAGACTTCGACGATTGCTCCGATGTCGGCACTGTCGCGCGGCGGAAGTGAGATCGTGGCCGGCGGCGGCGCGTTCGCCAGCGTGAAGGCGAGACCATCCCCTTCGGCTTTGAGACCGACGAGGCGTTCGCGCCAGCCCGTCTCGGTCCGGACGAATTGCCGGATTGGCAGGCAATCGAAGAATTCGTTGGCCACGACGAGTGTCGGACCGCCCGGCACGTCGTCGAACGCATCCGCCCAGTCGACCGGCGCCGCCGCCTCGCGCAGGCGCCGTTGCTGCTCATGGCGCAGCCGCCCGCTGGTCTCGACCAGCCAGACATTGGCGGCCTTCAGAAATTCCGGGCGCAGCTTCGCGGCGCGCAGAATGTCGGCCATCAGAACGCCCCGACCGGGGCCGAGCTCGACGAGATTGAAAAAGGACGGCTCGCCCATATCGATCCAGCTTTGAACAAGCCACAGGCCGATCAATTCACCGAAAACCTGGCTGATTTCCGGCGCCGTCGTGAAGTCCCCCTCCGCGCCGATGGCGTTGCGGGCCGTGTAATATCCTTCATGGGGGTGGCCGAGCGCGTCGGACATGTAGTCCGCGACGGTGATCGGCCCATGCGCCCTGATCAGGGCGACGAGGCGCTCTTCAAGAGGAGTTCGCTCACTGACGTCCTGCGTAGCGGTCACGCGTCAGGCTTTGCTCGGCGCCGCATTCGTCCGCGTGCGCCAGATCATCCAGGCGCCGAGGCCGAGCATCGGCAGCGACAGGATCATGCCCATGGTCAGGCCGAGGGGGAAATCCGGCATATGCGCGTCGGGCTCGCGGAAATTTTCAACAAAGATTCTCGACGCCGCATAGCCCGCGAGAAAGAGCCCGATGGTTGCGCCCGGGCGCTTTAGAAAGCCCAATCGGTGAGACGCGATCCTTATGGCGATGAACAAAACCAGCCCTTCCAGCGCCGCCTCGTAAAGCTGACTGGGATGGCGCGGTTCGGTATAGGCCTTCGCGCCGAACTGGTCGACGAAGGGAAACCGCATCGCCCACGGCCCGTCCCAGGGGCGGCGGTAGAGTTCGGCGTTGATGAAATTGGCGATCCTGCCCAAAAACAGGCCGATCGGCGCGGCGCAGGCGAAAAGATCGCCGACGCTGAGGGCGTTGAGGTTGTTCTTCCGCGAAAAGAAATAGCCGGCGAGGGTGACGCCGATCAGACCGCCGTGAAACGACATCCCGCCTTTCCAGAGCATGAGAGCGGGCGGGATCGGGATCCAGCCGATGAGCGTCTTTACGAGCCCGGGATCCATGTTCGCGCCGAGGCTTCGCCAGGGCTCGACGAGGAGCGCGGGGTCGTAAAAGAGAACATAGCCCAGCCGTCCGCCCGCCATCACGCCCACGGCGACCCAGAAAATGATGTCGTCAAGCTGCGCTCGGTCGATCGGCGCGCCTGCGCGTCCCGGCCACAGCGCGCTGTTGCGGATCAGGCGCGTGACGTAATACCAGCCGCCCGCGAGCCCGCCGATATAGGCCAGCGAATACCACCGGATCGGCAACGGCCCGAGCTGCAGGGCGACTGGATCGATTTCAGGGTAGGGGAGGCCCATCAAACCCGCCTTTTTGGAATCATCGACCTCCGCTTTCTAGCGAAGTTTGGCGATGATGTCGCGATCGCGCCCATTGAAAATTGCGCCATGGCGGGCGACCCTGCGCGCCGGAGGACACGCCCATGCAATCACAAAATCCGCTCCTCGACGCACTCGCCAGGACCATGACCGAGGCCGCCGGCGCCGCCGACGGGGTCCGGCGCGAGGCTGAAACCGTCATGCGCTCGCAGCTTCAACGATTGGTCGCCGACATGGATCTGGTCACTCGGGAGGAATTCGAGGCTGTCCGAGAGGTGGCGCAGGCCGCCCGCGAAGAGAACGCCGCGCTCGCCGCGCGCGTCGATGCGCTGGAAGCCGCGCTCGCCGCCAAAAGCGCCTGAAGTCGGAAAATCGTTCCTTGTATGCCCCGGCGACTCGCCGCGTCATTCTTCGCGTTATAACTGTGAAGGGATGCCGCCCATGTCGATTGAACTCCTTGAGACGCCGAGCCCCGTCTGCGATCCTCTAGACGCCGTGGAGGCCGTCGCGGGCGCGCTGGAAATCGAAGCCGAACGCGTCGACGACGCGGAGCTCCACCTCGCCGTTCCCGGCGCGTGGCGCGACGCGGGCTTCTGGTTCACTTGGCGGGCGGACGTATCCACGCTCCAGATGGGCGCGCCGCTCGACCTCAAGGTGCCGTCGAACCTCATGGCGTCGGCCGCAAGGCTCGTGACCATGGTCAACGAACGGCTCTGGATCGGCCATTTCGACCTTTGGTCCGACGATCAGACCATCGTTTTCCGTAACGCCATCGTATTGCCCGAGGACGGGGCGCTGGACGGCGTCCAGGCGCAGTGCCTGATCCGCGGCGCGGGCGAGGCGATCGACCGGTTCTTCCCCGCGTTCAACTATCTGATCTGGGGCGGCAAGTCGCCGGAAGAGGCGATGCGGGCCTCGCTGTTCGAAACGGCCGGAAGCGCCTAAACTGTCTTCCATGAAGGGCGAACTCTCGGTCGGTCTCGTCGGCGCCGGCGCCATGGGCGGCGCGCTCCTGCGCGGCTGGATCCGGGACGGCGTCATAAACGCCAAGGCGTCCGCCGTGTTCGACCCGGCGCCGGCGCCGGAGATCGCGAGCCTCATCCGTGAGGCCGGTCTTGCGACGAACCCGCCGCGAGAGCCTTCGGACCTCGACGCGCTCGTGGTCGCCGTCAAACCGCAGATCGCGAACGAGGCCCTGCCCGCCGTCGCGCCGCTCGGCGCAGACGCCGTCGTGATTTCCGTCATGGCTGGCCGCAGCGCGGCCTCGGTCCGCCAGGCGCTTGGCGGCGCGAGCAAGATCGTCCGGGCGATGCCGAACCTGCCGGCCGCCATCGGCGCCGGTGTCAGCGGTCTTTACGCGGAAGCGGCCCTGGGCTCGCAGGAACGCCGGGTCGCCGAACGTCTCATGAGGGCCGTCGGCGAAACCGTCTGGGTGGAGAGCGAAGCGGCGCTGGACTTGGTGACGGCGGTCTCGGGCAGCGGGCCCGCCTACTACTTCCTCCTGACCGAAGCGCTCGCAGAAGCGGGGGCCGCCCTCGGACTTACGCGCGACGCCGCCGAAGGGCTCGCCCGGGCGACCGCGGCGGGGGCCGGCGCGCTCTTGGCTAAAGATCCGCGCAGCGCTGCAGAATTGCGCGGAGCCGTGACGTCGCCTGGCGGGACGACCGCCGCAGCGCTCAAGGTCTTCGACGACGGCGGCCTGCGCGTGCTCGTGCGCGAGGCCGTCGCCGCGGCGGCGAAGCGCGCCGGCGATCTGACGTCGTAAAGCGCGCCGCGTTCAGGCCGGAAGCCTGAGCGTCGCCCTCAGCCCCCCCGTCGGAGCGCGCGCGAGGACGATTTCCCCGCCATGGCTGCGCGCTACATCGCGCACGACCGACAGTCCGAGCCCGACCCCGCTCACATTCTGTCCGCGCGCTTCGTCAAGGCGATTGAAGGGCTTGAAGGCGTCTTCATAGGCCTCCGGCTCGATGCCCTCGCCGTCATCGTCGACGACGAACTCGACATAAGGGCCCTCCCCCCGCACGGCGAGCCAGACATTGTCCGCATATTTAAAGCCGTTGCCGACCAGATTGCCCAGGGCGCGTTTCAAGGCGTTCGGGCGCGCGGGAAAGGCGACCCCGTCAGGCGCGTCGATAACGAGCCGGTTCCCCGCGCGCATGGCGTTTTCAGCGATCTCCTCGACGAGAGACTTCACATCCACGTCCTCAATCGCGTCGTCAGCCGCGATGTCGCGTGCGAAGTCCAAATAGGCCTCGAGCATGCCCTCCATCTCCGCCACATCCGTTCGCATAGCGTTCACATCGTCGGTATCCGGCTGCATGGCGAGGGCGAGCTTGATGCGGGTGAGCGGCGTCCTGAGGTCGTGGCTGACGCCTGCGAGCATGTCCGTGCGCTGTTGCATGTGGCGTTTGATCCGTTCGCGCATGGCGATGAAGGCGCGGCCCGCGCGGCGAACCTCGGTCGCGCCGGTGGGCCGGAAATCAGGCGCGTCGCGGCCGCGTCCGAAGGCTTCGGCCGCGCTGGCGAGCTTCAGAATCGAGCGGACCTGGTTGCGCAGGAAGACAATTGCGATCCAGCCGAGAAGCAGCGTCGCGCCGACCAGCCAGAGAACGAAGATCGGGCCCGTCGTCGCCGATACTCTTTCCCGACGCGGGAAAAACACCAGGGCTCCGTCATCGATCTGCACCCGGATTTCGACATAAGCCGGCCAGTTCACCGTGTTGAACCAGTAGTCCTCCTCAAGGCGCTGATCGAGCTCGCGGTTGAGCGTCTCGTTGAATATCGCGAGGAGTGCGCGCTTGTCCTTTTCCGGAATGTCGGCGCCCGGCTCGAAGCGGACGTTGAGTTCCAGATCCTCCAGCGAATACCGTTCGATCGCGCGCCTTGCTTGCGGGTCTGTCTGCGACTGATACAGCCGGACGACGAGAGCGATCTGGCCTGCGACATTGGCGGACAGATTCTTTGAGACGAGGTCCCAGTGCCGGTCGAAGAAGATATAGGTGACGACCGACTGCATCAGGAAGATCGGCAAAATGACGATCAGGACGACGCGGGCGTATAGGCTTTTCGGCAGATAGCGGCGCAGCATCGCGCTCAGTCCGGCATCAGGGCGTAGCCGACGCCGCGAACGGTCTGGAGATAAATCGGCGTGCGCGGATCGTCTTCGATTTTCTTTCGCAGTCGCGTGACCTGGACGTCGACGGAGCGCTCCATGGCGGCGGAGGTCTGCTCGGCGAGGGCCTCGCGGGAGATGGCCTCGCCGGGCTTGCGGGCGAGGGCGCGCAGGAGCGCAAGTTCGCTCGAGGTGAGCTTCACAAGATCGTCCCCGCGCCGCAGTTCACCCCTGGCTGGCGAGAACGTCGCATCGCCGAAAGTCAACGCTTCCTGGGGCTGAGCCCGTGGTCGAGAGCGCCGGAGCAGTGCGGCGACGCGCAGGAGAAGCTCGCGCGGCTCGAACGGCTTTGCAAGGTAATCGTCCGCGCCCCGCTCAAGCCCTTCGACGCGATCATCCGGTTGACCGCGCGCCGTCAGAAGGATGATCGGCACGTTCGAGGCGGCGCGGATTTTCTTCGTCAGATCGAAGCCGGAAAGCCCGGGCATCATGACGTCGAGGATCAGAAGGTCGAATTCGACGGCTCCAAGAAGCGCGCGCGCTTCATCGCCGTCCGCGGCCGCGGAGGCGCGGTAGCCGTTCTCGGTCAGGTAGCGTCCGAGGAGCGCGCGGATCCGGTCGTCGTCGTCTACGACGAGGATGTGGGCGGCTTCTTCGTCGACGGCCGGAGCGGGCGTCATGGCGTCCTCGCAGCGTCGCCGCGCTTGAGAGCGAGCGCGGCCCGAAGAGTATAGTCGCCGCCCGTCCAGAGCGTAAGCGCGACCGCCATCCAGAAGAGGCCGGCGGCCAGAGGCCGCGCCTGTTCGCCGAGGACGGCGCCGGGCGCGGCGGCGAGGAGGGCGGCGAGGGCGACCAGTTGCGCTGTCGTCTTGACCTTGGCGAGCGGCGTGACGGGCATGACAAGGCCCCGCGCACCCAGCGCCTCGCGCAGGCCGCCAACGAGGATTTCACGGCACAGGATTGCGAGCGCGCCGAGAACGCCGGCGTCGCGGATGACGCCGTTCCGTGTCAGAAGCAAAAGCGCGGCCGCCACGAGGAGCTTGTCCGCTATCGGATCAAGGGCGGCGCCCAGAACAGTGGTCTCGCCGCGCGCGCGCGCGACCCGGCCGTCAAGAAGGTCCGTTAGCGATGCGACAGCGAAAATGAAGAGCGCCGCGTGCATGCCCCAGGGCGCGCTGACGAAAAACATCGCCGCGAAGGGAAGGATCATGAGCATGCGCGCGAGCGTCAGGAGATTGGCCATGGCGCGAGCCTATACCATGGCTCGCGCTTGGCCCGTCAATGCGGCTGCGATGCCGGATCACCCGTCCTTCGCATCGTCGTCGCCCCAGAGGCGCTTCCACCAGGGGACCTCCTTCGGCGGCTCGAAGGATTGTCCGGCGTCCGCCATCTTCGCGCGGATGTCCGTGATGTTCCAGTCGGTCAGGCGGGCGAGGGTCTGAGCTTCGCCTTCGAACCGGTCGGGCAAACCCGCACGGTATTCCTCGGCCGCTTTGCACTGCGCGTCGCCCTGATAGGGGTGGCGCAGAACGTAGCGTCCCTGGAAATTGGAGCGGTCGCCGGTCTCCTTGAACATCAGATCTTCCGGGAACGTCTTGGCGTCGTAGCGCAAATGAAGCCGCGTGACGAAGACGTCGCGGGCGGCGTTCTTGCCGCGCCTGCGATTGGTCGCGCCATCGCCCACCCAGTAGACGCCAAGCTCGCGCAATTGATCGTCCGAGAGCGGATCGGCCGCGCACGGATCGCACCAGTTCATGTCCCAGGCGTATTCCAGGAAAACGGCTCGGTCGTTCTCTTTCTTCGCCGCCGTCTCAAACATGGCCTGATAAAAGTCGCCGAACTCGTCTTTCACGAAAAGCGGCACATCCATGTCGGAGGGGAGCCTGACCGTGCGATAGTTGGTCGTCTCGATCCGGCCCTTCCTCGACAGGCCGAAAACGAACAGTTCCTGCTTGCCGTCGGCGTTGACGGTGCCGAGGCGGATGGGGAGCATGAATTTCGGCGATTCGAACGCGATCTGCAGCGGGCGGAGATATTTCAGCCCCGTCTCCGCTTGTTCCTCAAGGTTCACCTTGGCGAGGAAAAACTTCGTGCCCTGCTTGATATAGCTTTCAAGCGTCGGCCCGGCGCCGTCCGGCAATTTGTAGCCGTTCTCGGTCAGCCAGACGGCGAGGCCGCCCGATTGTTCGGCGGAGAGGATCTGAATGTCATATTCGCCGACAGTGTACTCCGCCTCGATCGTGACGCCGAGGCTCTTCGCTCGGGCGTTTGCGGGCGCGGCCTCCATGGCTAATGCGTCTTCCGCGCGTGACGCGGTCACCATGATTTCCTCCTCCCGGCACGGATCGTCGTCGAAATATTCGACCAGCCGCGGAGCGGTGTAGGCGTCGAGATGGTCGATAATCGCGTTCTCGGTGATGTGGATCTGCCCCTCCTCGAGCACCACGGGGACGGGCA
>CAZBOC010000109.1:0-9072 GCA_964493225.1 uncultured Caulobacterales bacterium
CCCCACAACGGCGAGCGAAGTCGTCCCTTCCTCGAGGGCCCGGCGCGCGCAGGCAGCGACGTCCTCGGCGGTCGCGGCTGCAAGTCCGCCCAGGATTTCCTCCTTCGAAAGCAGGCGGGAAAAGGTGAAAAGCTGGCCGGCGGCGCGCTCGGCGCGGGCCATGGGATTTTCCAGCTCCATCAGATGAGCCGCGCGCAGCATCGAGCGGGCGCGCGCGAGCTCGTCCGGCCCTACCCCTCGCGCAAGCGACGCGACCTCGCCGATCGCGATGCGCGCAGCCTCGGCGGCCGCGTCGGCGTCCGTCCCGAGGTAGACGCCGATGGCCCCCACGTCGTCGTAGAAGTCAGTATAGGCGTATACGGAATAGGCGAGGCCCCGCTCCTCGCGGACCGTCTGAAACAGCCTTGACGACAGACCGCCGCCGAGGATTTCCGCGAACAGCCGGGAGGCGTAGCAGGCCGGGGCCCGCTGCGAGCACCCCGGCATGGCGAACGCGACATGGGTCTGCTCGAGATCCCGCGGCGCGCAGCGCGCGCCTTGCGTCAATCGCGGAACCTTGCGCTCGCCCGCCGGCGCGCCCGCGGGCATGTCGCCGAAATACCGTTCCGCCAGGGCGTAAACGTTGTCCGGATCAAGCCCGCCCGAGGCCGAAATGACCAGCGCGCCAGGCCGGTAGCGCCGCGCCATAAACGCCGCGAGCCCTTCGCGCGTCGCCGCCGCAACGCTCGCCTCGTCGCCGAGTATCGGCCGGCCGAGCGGTTGGTCGCGGAACAACAGCCCCTGCAGCATGTCGAATACGACGTCGTCGGGCGCATCGCGCGCTTCGCCGATCTCTTGCAGGACGACGTCCTTCTCCCGGCTGAGTTCTTCGGCGTCGAGCGTCGGCTCGCGCAGAATGTCTGCTAGAATATCGAAGGCGAGCTCGAGGTCCTCGCTGAGGACGCGCGCGTGATAACCGGTCTGCTGGTAACCCGTCGCCGCGTTGAGGGCGCCGCCGACCGCTTCAATCTCCTCGGCGATCGCGCGCGCCGAACGCCGCCGCGTGCCCTTGAAGGCCATATGCTCGAGGAAATGGGCCCATCCGTTCTCGCCGGGCCCCTCGTCGACGGCCCCGGCGCGAACCCAAACGCCGAGGGCCAGCGACGAAAGTCCCGGCATGGGATCGGCGACGACGCGCAGGCCGTTGGCAAGCGTGTGAACCTGCGGCCCCACGCTATGCCGCGCGCGCCCGCTCTAGCATGAGCGCCTTCACCGCCTCCACGCTGGCCCCGGCTTCAAGGCAGCGCTCCTCGCGTAAGTGGAGATCGCGAAACCGCTCAGGCAGGACAGGGATTCGTCCGCTCGCCGCAGCGACCGCCTCGGGGAATTTCGCCGCATGGGCCGTCGCAAGCGTCACGACGGGCCCTTCGAGGGCGCCGCGCGCGCGCGCCTTCTCCGTCGCTGCGATCCCGACCGCGGTATGCGGATCAACGAGGTCGTCGCCTCGCCCGGCATGGGCGCGCGCGAAGGCGGCGATCGCTTCGGCGGTTTCCGCTTCGCTCACCGCTTCGGACGTGAAGTCCTTCAAGATTTCCTCGCGGGCCGGGTCTGGAAGCCGGGCGCCGTCCGGCCCCTCGACGTCGGCCATGAAATCCCGCACGACGCGCGGGTCGCGGCCGCTTGTTTCGAATACGAGGCGCTCGAAATTGCTTGCGACCTGAATGTCCATTGACGGCGAGGCGGTCCTGCAGACGTCCTGCGGCTGGTAGAGACCGCTCGTCAGCGCCCGGTGGAGAATGTCGTTGCGATTGACCGCGACGCAAAGCCTGTCGATCGAAAGGCCCATTTTCTTGGCGGCGTATCCCGCAAAGACGTCGCCGAAATTGCCGGTCGGGACCGTGAACGAGACCCGGCGCGTCGGCGCGCCGACGGCGGCGGCCGCCGTGAAGTAATAGACGATATGAACGGCGAGCCGGACCCAGTTGATCGAATTCACGCCGCCGAGGCGGAGGCGCCCGGCGAAAGCTCGATCATTGAAAAGCGATTTCACGATCCGCTGGCAATCGTCGAAGGTTCCGGCGATAGCGATATTGAAGATGTTGGCGTCGGCGACGCTGGTCATGATGCGGCGCTGAACCTCCGACACGCGGCCCTGCGGATGCAGAATAAATACGTCCGCCCGGTCCTGGCCGCGGAACGCCTCGATCGCGGCCGCGCCGGTGTCGCCCGAAGTCGCGCCGATGATCGTCACGCGCGCGTCGCGCCGGGCGAGAAAATGATCGAAGAGCCGGCCGAGCAGCTGCATCGCCACGTCCTTGAAAGCGAGCGTCGGTCCGTGGTGCAGCTCCAGGAGCCAGTCCTCGCCGCCGAGCGGTCGCAACGGGGCCGTGTCCGGATGATCGAATGACGCATAGGCCTCGCGCGCGATCGTTCCCAGCGTGTCGCGATCAATCGCCTCGCCGGCGTAGGCCCCAACGATCCACGCAGCGGTTTCGCTGAACGGCTGCGCAGCGACCGCTTCGATTTCCTCGCCGGAGACTTGCGGCCAACGCGCCGGCATGTACAGGCCGCCGTCCGGGGCGAGCCCGTCGAGCAGCGCGCGCTCGAAACCAACCGCCTGCGCGCGCCCGCGTGTCGAGACATACTCCATCGTTCGTTTATAGGCGTCGCGCCCGCCGGGGAGCAATCACGGATCGGCTCCCGGACCCGGCGGCGAACCGCCGCCGAGGTCGCAGCGCAGATAGCGGTTCGCGAGGGGGCCGCCGATCAGCAGCTTGTCGCCGAGCCGCGCAGCCGCGGAAGCCGCCGATAGCTGCCCGCCGTCGTTGACATAGACCGTCTCGCGCGCGTCGGGCCCGCCGAGCGGGTCGATGACGCGGATCACCTTGGAGGGGGCGAGCGCGTCGCTGCTGCGCCGATGGGCTGCGTATCGCAGGGGTTTGGGGAGCGCCGCGATCCAGAGCGCTCCCGCCTCGTCAATATTGATGTTGTCCGGAGCTGCGTCGATCAAAGCGGTCCCGAGAAGAGACAACGCCCCGGTCCCGGGCGCGCGCTCATAGGTCTTGATCGCCGCACCCGCGGTTTCCGCCACGAAGACCCGGCGCCCGTCGGGACTGACATTGACGCCGTTGGCGAATTTCAGGCCGTCGGCGGCGACACGCCAGGCGGTGCCGTTGAAGTAAAAAAGCGAACCGGAACCAATCCGCGCGAAAAATTGCGCCGCGCCAAGCGGAGAATCGCGACCGGGCTCGAGGTCGTTCGTGACGTAAAACGCGCGCGGGCCGACGGCGACGACGTCGTTCGGACTGGTCAGACGACGTTCGGTGAACGTTTCAAGGTGAGCTAGGTCCCCATCGGCCGAAACGTCGAAGAGCTCGATGCTGTCCGCGGCGGCGTTGACGACGAAGAGACGACGCCCCTCCTTCCCTACATAAAGACTGAGCCCGAAGGGCTGAAACGCCTCCGGCGCGCCGCCCGTCCGGTCCCGCCAGCCCGAGGCGTCGAGCGGATCGTCGAGGCTCACCGAGAAAATGGCCCCGCGCACGTCCTGCCCGTCTGCGAGCGCGCGCCGGTCGAGGGAAGAGATGAAGGCGCGCCGCGTGCCCCGGTCGATCTGGATATCTTCCGCGCCCGCAACGCCCGTAACAGGCTCGCAGGTCGCCGCAGCGAAATCCTCGACGCTCGCGAAATGGTTGAAGGAGTGGAGTTGGCGGACGACGAGCAACGCCGCCGCGGTCAGGAGGAGCAAGACCGCCCCGAGACGTAAGACAATCACCGCCATAGAAACTCGTGTCTTGCTCCCGGCCGGCCCGTCGCGTTCGAAACCACGGCCTGGATCTCTTATCCCACCTGAGCCGGCGGCGCCACAATTCGCGCCCGCATGGCGCGAAAATTTCGGCGCGCCAGCGGGGTTGTCATCCCTTTTCCGGCGCCGTACATAGCGCGGCTTGACATTCGCAGGCCGGCCCTTGGTCGCCTGTGCGGCATGGGAATTGGACGATGAAGAAAGACACGCACCCCGACTATCACATGATCAAAGTCGTCATGACGGACGGGACGTCTTTCGAGACCCGCTCGACCTATGGCGAACCGGGCGCGACCATCAATCTCGACATTGATCCCATGAGCCACCCCGCCTGGACGGGCGGTCAGACCCAGGCGCTTGAACGCGGGCGCGTCTCGAAGTTCAACAAAAAGTTCGGCGCGTTCGGATTGAAGAAAAAGAAGTGACCGGGCTGCGGCCCTTCGCGCCCGTTTGATCAGGCGACGGAACGCTCATCTTTTTTGTGACCGGACGTGAATAAGGCGTCGGCGCAGCCCGCGCCGGACATTAATCGCAGGGGCTATTTTTTTAAAGGCGTTCGCCGAACGCCTCGAACAGAGCGCGTTGTTGTGCGGCCGCATCCCGTTCGCTGACGCACGAGCGGTCGTCTGAAAAGAGCTCGGCGTCGATGCGCGAAATTCTCGTGTAAAGCTGCGCGGCGTTTTCGGTGAGCAAGACCAGTTCGTCCGGCAAGCCCTCGCCGAGCATGTCCCCGACCCGGTCTTCGTTCTGGCGCAGGCGGTATTTCTCCTCGCGCGCCTCGGTGAGGTGCATGTCGCCCTCGCGCACCGCCCTCAGCACAAGAAGCCAGGAGGCGATCTGCATCAATTGCGTCGTCAGACGCATCGACGCGCTGGCATAGGCGAGCGCGCCCGATCGGGGCAATGTTTTCGACGCCTTGCGCCCCTCGCCGTCGAGGTAGTTCGCTGTCTCTTCAACGAGGCTCATTCCCTCGCTGAAGGTCTTCGCGAAGAGCTCCGAATTCACGAATGAATCGGTTCCCGACACCTGCGCCACGCATACCGTCCGATGTTGCATCTCAACCGCCTCAGGATGCCGACGGCGCCTGACCGTGACAACAAGAAAAAACTCGCGTCCGATCGCTCCCTCGGCGACCGGCGAACCTTCGCGACTGCCAGAGCAACGCTCGTGCCAGCCGCCCTGAACGCGGCGCGCCGGCGAAACAACCGTCCGGTGACCTCTATCACAGCTGCGCTCAATCGAGAGGTGTAAACTCTAATCGCCCGGCTAGGCCGTTCTTGGGGAGAGGAACGCTGCACGACGCCGCCAAACGCACAACCAGCGCCGCCGACATTTGCCGGCGCCGGCGAACTGCGAGCGGCAAAACGCACAACGCGAAAACCATTCCCCTGCGCCCTCGAAGACCGACGCCGGTCGCAAAACGACCATGCGTAAACTCAATATTCAGGAACAGGAGCATTTTCATGCGAACCACCCTTGCAGGCCTTTGCACGATCTTCGCCGGCGCCGGCGCCCTCGCACAGGACCCTCAGGAATCAGGCTTCGATCTGATTGAACCGATCCTCGTCAATCCCACCGAGACCGAGGCCGACTACGAAATCCGCACGTCGAGAAATCACTTTTTCAAACGGGTGATCTCGAGCACGAAAGTTCAGATTACGAACAGTACGGAATTCGAACAGCTCGAGGGCGCCTCGACCGTGATTACCGTACCGCCTAGGCGCCGGGTTCTCGTCAATGTCAGCTTCGACGCGGAATCGCGCTGCAGCGACCCGGGCGGCTTCGCCCAGGGCTGGTGCGAAGCGCGCATCCTCATTAACGGAAGCGAAGGCGCGCCGGCCGCGTCCCGCTTCCCGGCGGACACCTTCGCCCTCGACAGCACGGACGGCGGCACCGAAGGCGAGGGCTCGTGGGAAGGCCACGCGATGACGCGCCACAAATGCATTGTGAACGATACGGACGAGCCTTTGCGGGCGCCCGTTTCACTCGACCGCAAGCTCACGAACTTCCCGGCGGCGTCGAACGCCAGCTTCTGGCTCGACGATTGGAGCCTCGTGGTTGAAATGTCGCGCGGTTGCAGCGTTCGCCGCGTTCTGAACGGCGAAAGCCTCGGCGCGCCGGAGGATGAAGGCGGCGGCGAGGCCGACCGTGAAGGCGAGGACGGGTGATCCATTGCCTTCGCCCGCCCCTGACGGCGTCGCTCAAGGCGCGCTAGATTTGCGCCCTTGACGAGGCGAGCCCACGCGCATCCGGTCCGCCCCGACCGGATGCGCATCATCGCGTTCGTCGAGAGCCGACGCCTCCGCCGCAGCCCCTCGACGCGGCCTCGCGCGAGCTGGTATCGCGTTCCTCCATGCGGGAAAGCGATACGAAAGGCGGCGGCTTCGTCCTTGGCGTCGACGGCTGTAGGGCCGGATGGGTCTCGGTGCGCCGCTGCGACGCCGGCGCAAGCTTCGCTGTCGCGGTTTCACCGAATTTCGCAACCTTGCTCGCCGGGCCGGCCGCCGGTGCGCGCTGCGTCATGGTCGACATGCCGATCGGTCTCGCCGAGACAGGGCGACGCGCCTGCGAGGCGATGGCGCGCAGCCTTCTGAAACCGCGGCGTCATGCCAGCGTCTTCCCGACGCCCGCGCGCGCCATGCTGAATTTTGACCGCTATGAAGACGCGAACGCCTGGGGCAAGGCGCGCGGTCCCGGCGGCGGCCTGCCGAAACAGACCTGGATGATCGTGCCGAAAATCCGCGAACTCGACGCGGTCCTGACGCCGAAGGATCAGTCGCGCATCGCCGAAGCCCATCCCGAAGTGGCGTTCTGGCGGCTCAACGGGGAAGTCCCTTGCCATTATCCGAAGCGAAAGGCCGATGGCCGCGCGGAGCGGGTGGCGCTTCTGAAGGCCCACGGCGTTCCGGCGCCGGAGGATCTCAGCCGTAACGCGCGCGCAATCGCCGGAGCGGGCGTCGCTGACGACGACGTCTATGACGCCTGCGCGCTGGCGCTGACAGCCGAGGCGCGCAGCTGCGGCCTTGCGCGCCAGCTCACGGACGGAGCCCGCGACGCCCGCGGATTTCGAATGGAGATCTGGGGCTGAAGGCCGCGAGATGATCGAGACGCGCCAGCGCCGCCGTCCATCGCTGCAAGGTCCGGCGCGCGGGTCCGCGCTAGATCTTGAACAGCTTTTCGGCTTCCGACAGCGACTCGCCCCGACTCTCAAGGGCCTTTTCGCAGCGTTCGATTTCAGCCTTGAGCGCCGCGAGGCGGGCGTTCAGGTCTGAAACCGATATGTCGTAAAGGTCCTGTTTCCACAGCCTCGAGAGCGTCAAATCCGGTTTTTCCGCAGGCCACTCATCATCCATGGTCATTCTCGCCGCGTTCAGCCGACAGGTTTCAGAAAAAGCGCGCGCTCCTTTTCGCGCCGCCTGGTGAGATGCGGAAGCGGCGTCAGCACGCCGTTGATCCGGGCGCGGTCGTGGCGAAGGAACCCGTCAGCCGCGCCGCGGCGGTCGCCTTTGTTGATCCTTTCAAGAACCACCGTCTTCTGGAAACCGCCGACGCCGAGATTGTAGGCGAGTGAAACCATGGCCGAAAACTCGTTTTCGTTCACCGGCTCTGTCAACAACAGCTTGAGGGCGTTCTCCTTCTCTCGCAAATCCCTGCGCAGAAGCTCGCGCGCTTCGGCCTCGGTGATCCGCATGCCGGGGCGCGCCGTCGCCGAGTGACCGTATCCGATCAGCCACTGACCGTTCAGCTGGTAGGCCTCGAGGCTGAGACCCTCGCTTTCGGTGATGATTGAAACGCCGGCGTCGTTGGTCCGCAGGCCGGCGTTGGCGGCGGCCGCGGCGCCGCGCGCGTCCATTGACGAAGTCCCCGCGTCGGCGCCGGACGGCTCCATGTCGATCTGGCCGCTCAACGAGCCCTGCGCGAATTGCGGATTGTCGAGGAAGAAAATGATTGCGACGAACCCAAGCGCGCAAAGCGCCGCACCCGCAACAAAACGCCCCGCCGACGCCATCTTCGCACCCCGTACAAACGCGGTAAAAATAGATGCTGCAAAGGAATTGTCAAAGCCGACCGCCGATGTCGCGCCGCCCCCGCCTCGGCGCGGGCCGGGCCGTATAGCTGCGCCGCAGCACGGTGCGGACGCTGCGGACCGCTCGCCGGCGAAAGGATGTGTAGAGCGCCGCCATGCTGTTTCCATCGGAGCTTATCGGCGCGCGTCTGGTCCGGCGCTACAAGCGCTTCCTCGCCGACCTCGTCCTCGACGACGGCCAGGAGATCACGGCCCACTGCCCCAACCCCGGCTCGATGATGGGGGTCGCGCCGCCAGGCGCTCGCGCCTGGGTTTCACGCAGCGCGAACCGGGCGCGGAAACTTCCCTTCACGCTCGAACTCGTCGAGGTCGACGGCGGGCTGGTCGCTGTCAATACGGGCAATCCGAACAAGATTGCGGCGGAAGCCATTGAATCAGGCGCAGTCGCCGAACTCAGCGGCTACGCCGCTTTACGGCGTGAGGTGCGTTACGGCGAGAACAGCCGGATCGACCTCCTTCTTGAAGACGGCGGCGCCCGCCCGCCCTGTTATGTGGAAATCAAAAACGTCCATCTGATGCGAACGCCGGGGCTCGCGGAGTTTCCCGACAGCGTCACGGTGCGCGGAACGAAACATCTGATTGAACTTTCCAACGTCGCGGCGGCGAATGCGCGCGCCGTCATGCTTTACATTGTGCAACGCAGCGACTGCGAGCGCTTCCAGCCCGCGCCCGATCTTGATCCCGCCTATGCCCAAGGGCTGCGCGACGCGGTGAGTGCAGGCGTTGAAACCCTGTGTTATGATTGCGAAATTACGCTTGAAAGCGTAGCGCTGCGCCGCCCCCTTCCCGTCAATGTCGACGCAGTCGCTGAACGCAAAACGGCCGAACAGGAAAAGACGCTTGGACACGCGAACCGCAAAAGCCGCCGCCATCAAGATCCATGACGCGCAAGACTTCGAAGGCATGCGCAAGGCCGGTCGCCTCGCCGCCGAATGCCTCGATATGGTCACGGAAATCGTCGAGCCGGGGGTGACGACGCAAGCCATCGACGACCGCATCCGCGAGTTCGTGCTCGACGCCGGCGCCCTGTCGGCGACCATCGGCTACCGCGGCTACCGCCATGCTTCGTGCATCTCGCTCAACCACGTAATCTGCCACGGCATTCCGGGGCCCAAGCCGCTAAGGAACGGCGACATCATGAATATCGACGTCACCGTCATCGTCGACGGCTGGCATGGCGACACGAGCCGGATGTATTACC
>CAZBOC010000110.1:0-8964 GCA_964493225.1 uncultured Caulobacterales bacterium
CGCCGGCGAGGGCGAGGGCGCGCGCGTCGCGCTTCACCACCGCCATGACCACGAGAAGCCCGGGCGTCGCAAGCGCGAGGATCTGCGATGTTGCGGATTCGCTCAACACAAGGATGAAAATGGCCAGCGCCGCGACGCCGACGAGCGCCGGGGACCAGCGCGACGATCCGATCAGAAGAACGAGCGCGGCCGAGATCAGCATGTTCATCCTGACGCCCATGGTGTTCTTGTGGGCGAAAACGCCCTGGAAGCCGCCGGCTTCCGCGAAGAGATCCGGCGCGCCCGCGACGAGAAGCAGAACCGAAACCGCGCCGGCGCCGGCGAGCGCGAGCGTCACGGCCCATAGTATCTGGCGCACCGTGAAGCGCGTTCCGATGAAGACCGCGATGACCGTGGTCATCAGGAGTTGCAGCCCGCCCCTGAGGGACGAGGCGGGGGCGATCGACCAGGCGACGGACGCGATTGCAAGGGCGGGCCAGATGAAAACGGGCCAGTTTTCAAGGAAAGCCCGGACAAGCCCCGGCGCCTCGAGCAACAGGCGCGCCAATATCCATGCGTACACCGCGTACCACAGAAAGGTGTTGATCGCGCCATAGCGAAAGATCGCGCCGCTGGCCGCGATGACGACGATTGCGAGCAGCGCGAAATCGAGACGCTCGACCAGGCGCCTGGAAAGGTCGCCAAGCGCGTCGGCGGGCGTGCGCGTCGGCGGGGCGGCGAGGTCAGAGACCATAGAGCGCGCTTTCGCGCCCGCCGATCTGGGCGGAGACGACGCCGCAGTGGAATACGCCCCGAAGATACCAGTAGCGGCTGCGCGTGCGCGACCACGCCGTGGCCACGGCCATGACGCCGCAGGCCGCGGCCTTGGCGGCGGAGGCGGCCGCAAAGCCGACGGGGAAACGCCCGGGCGGCGCGTGGCGCCCGTAGCTCTGGCCCGCACGAAACTTCCGGGTCCGGATCCATTCGAGCGACAGACGCCTCGGGTCGACCGGTTCGAAGACGGCGGCGTCATCGGCGATGGCGAACAGTGCGCCTTGTTCGCGCAGACGGAAAAAGAACTCCGTGTCTTCTCCTCCTGAGCGGCCCTTGTCCTCGCGGAAGCGTTCGCCGCGCCACGGCGTCCCGGCCCAGCGCAAAAGCGCGTTGCAGGTGTGGCCCGTCTCGATCTTCCGCCCCCATCGCGCCGGGAGGTTCGAATGGTAATCGCGCATGCGGATCCAGGCCGGCGCATCGGCGTCGTAGCGCGCGCGGGCCGGACCGAAGACGGCGTCGGCGCCATCCTCGAGCGCGCGCGCGTAAAGGCGTGCGATCCAGTCTTCGCCGGCGACCTCGTCATCGTCGATGAAGGCGATGTAGCGGCCCCGCGCCGCTTCCAGGCAGGCGTTGCGCGCAATCGAGATGTTGCGCGCGGGCGCGTGAAGATAGGTCACGGGCAGGGCGAGGGATCGCGCGGCGGCGGCGATCCGGGCGCGCGCCGAGGGCGTCTCGTCATTGTCGGCGACGATGATCCGTAATGAGAGGTTCGGCGGCGCTTTCTGCGCGGCGACCGACCGCAAGGTTTCAACGACGCTTTCGCGGCGGAACGTGGCGATCAGGATGTCCACGCCCACGGATTTCGTCATTTGTTCGACGACCATGACGGCCTCCCGGAACAGGGCGCGGCCGCGCCGCGCGCTCTGCCGGCAAAATGGACGGCATTCTCCTTACGCGCCGTCAACGGCGAAGATACAATGCTTTTGACCGCTGTCCTGATAATTTGTGTAAAAACGACTGTCGCGCAGTAGCGGAGGCTGAGCCGTTTTCCGCTATTGACCTGCCGGCATGAGCAGGACCCCGACGCGCGCCGCCGATGCGGCGAAGATGACGATCGCGCCTTACCCGCCCACGGGCGCCACCGCCGAGGCTGGCGGCCGCCGTGACGGCCCGCAGGCCCCGCAGGGCTTTTCCGAGCCGGATTTCAGCGTGGTCGTGCAGGCGATCATCCACAATATCCGGACCATCCTCGGGGTTGCGTTCGTCGGAGCCGTGGTCGCATTCTTCATGATCCGTGCGATGACGCCGGTATTCACCGCCAGCGCTCTGATCATCATTGATACGCGCACGTCCCTTCTCGACGACGCGCCGTCCATCACGGGGCTGCCCATCGCCGACGCCTATATCGAGAATGAAATCGAACTGATCCGCTCCGACGCCATCCTTCACAAGGTCGTCGAGCGCGAGGACCTTTTCAATGATTCGGAATTCGCAGGAGGCGAGACGCCGATCGGAATCGCGCGGATGGCCCGCAATCTGGCGGCGGAGGGGGAGGCCGCAGAGGCTGATGCAATGCTGGCGAGCGTCGCCCTGATGCAGGTCAGTGATAAAATCCGGAGACGTCTCAATGTGAGACGGCGCGGGCTCTCCCACGCCGTCGAAATCTCCTTCACCTCCCGCAGCCAGACCAAGGCCCGCGACGTCGTGAACGCCGTCGCCGCGGCCTATGTGGAAGATCAGCTGGCGACCAAAAGAGCCGCTTCGGCCAAGGCGACCGACTGGCTGCGCGCGGAGGTCGCGCGCCTCGCGCAGGAAACACAATCAGCCGAAAGAGCCGTTGAAGACTACCGCGCGCGGAACACGCTGATCGGCGAAGGCGACAACGGCTCGAGCGCGCAGCAACTGCGCTCCCTGACCGGCGAACTGGCGGCGGCGCGCGTGCGCCATTCCGAACTTCAGGTCGCGCTGGACCAGCTTGAAAAGCTGCGCGCCGAGGGCGGCTCGGCCGCGCTGCTGCCGGCGATCGCGGCCCGACCGGCCATTACGGACCTGCGGATGAAACTGAGCGAGGCGGAACGCGAAATCGCGGAGATGCGTTCGCGCTACAACGCCGAAAACGTGCAATCGCTTCCCGTGTTCGCGGAAGTCGAAGCCCGCCGCGCCGCTCTCCAGACTTCGCTCGACGCCGAAGTGGAAGCCGCCGTCGCGGGCGTTAAGGCCGACGCGGCCGCGGCCCGGTCGCTGATGGCCTCTCTCGAAGCCGAGCTTCAGGGTCTGAAGAAAGAGAATGCGCGTCTTAACGCGGCGGGGCTCGGGCTCGCAGAGCTTGAACGCGCAGCCGAGGCCAAGCGCCAGCTCTACGAAACGCTCCTTGCTGAATATAACGAGGCGGACAATGTCGCCGCCGCCCAGACCTCGAATGCGCGGATCATATCGCCGGCGAAGATCCCGCTGACGCCCTCGGCCCCGCGCAAGAAGGCGGTCTTCGCCGCCGCCGTCGTCTTTTCAGCAGCGGCGGGATTTTTCGTCGCTTTCCTCAAGGAGTTCATGCGCCGCGGGATCCGGACGCCGGAGGAATTCAGCGCCCTGACGAACCGGAGGCTGGGCGCGATGGTCCCGCGCATTCGGGCGCGGTCCGAACCCCTGCGCGCGGCGATGAGCGCGCGCCGGCGCGCGCAATGCGATCCCCATGGCGCGGCGGTCACGGCGCTCGCGCGGACCCTCCGGGAAGACTGCGCCGGCGGCGGCGAGGGCGCGAGGAGGACCGGGACCGGCCGCGTGATCGCGCTGACGGCGCCTGCGCCGCGCGAGAGCGCAGCGCCGCTCGCCGCGGCGATGGCGCGCGCGCTTTCGCATGCGGGCGAGAAGATCCTCCTCGTCGATCTCGACCTCGCTCGCCCGCAAGTCCTGCCCCGGGCCTTTCGCGGCCGCCGCGGCGCGGACCTCGCCGACGTTCTGGACGGAACAGCGGCCTGGCGCGGGGCTTTGGCGCGTCGGCGCAGGTTCGGGGCGCGCCTCGCCGTTCTCGGCGCGCGGGCGGGCGCGCCAGCGCCGGCTTCGTCCGCCGCTTATGGCGAACGGCTCGAGGCGCTGCTTTGCGAATGGCGCGGCGCGTTCGACGCAGTGGTCGTCGCAGCGCCGCCGATCGCCTTTTCGCCGCTCGCGCGGATCGCGCTCCGCGCCGCCGACGGGACGGTGTTGGCGCTGCGCTGGGAGCGCACCGACCGGCGCAACATTCTCGGCGCGCTCGAGGCGTGCGCGGCGATCGACGTTTCGCCGACGCCGGTCCTGTGCGACGTGCCGCCGCGCGCCTACGCCTATCATCAGGGCGAGGACCTTTGGTCGATCGCGGTCGGTCCCGCGCTGGCGCGGCCCGAGGCCGCGTAAGACGGCGGCGTGAAATTGATCAGCTTGCGGATGCGCGTTCGTCAGCCCGCCATGGCGAGGCGGCGCCGGTCGATCGCAGCGCTGATCGCGGCGGCGAGCGAGCCGTCCGCCTTCAGCCGCCGGCGCGCCGCGCCATAGAGGCCGATCTCCCAGGCGACATAGACGAGGCTCGCGGCAGCGGCCGCGCCTTCCAGCCCGCTCTTCGCGCCCGCCAGGGGTACGAGCGCGAAGAGCGCGGCGACCGCGAGGCTCGCATAGACGAAAAGCGTGCGCCGCATTCCGCCGACATTCAAAAGCAACGCGTTCGGTCCGAGGAGCGCCGAGGCGAGGGGGATCAGCGTGAACCACAAAAGCGCTTCGCAGGCGGCCCGGTAGGGCGCGCCGAAAAGCGCGAGGAGATCGCCGGAGAAAAGCCAGACGGCCGAGACCGCGAGAAGGACCGGTGCGATCTTCACCATCGCCGTCGCATGCAGGTGGCGGTCGCGCTCGCCCGCGTCGCCCCGGGCCATCGCCGCGGAGATGCGCGGGCTCGCCGCCATGTTCACCGCCATAACCGCGAACCGGATCAACGCGACGAAGCGCAGCGCGACGCCGAGATAGGCCGTGTCCCTCGCATTCAGCCCCAGCGACGCGGCGAGCGTCACCACGTATTGCATGTATTCCTGCATCAGGAGGATCGGCGTCAGGAAAAGTCCGTTGAGCGCCCAGTCGCTCCACTGGTGGTGAATCCGCGCGGCTCCGCAGACTTCGCGAAACGCCGCGCGTAGAAGATACGCCTGCGCGAGCGCGGTCGCCGCCGCGGCGGCGAAAAAGGCGGCGAGGACGACGTCGGGCCCCGTCCTGTCGAGGCCTGCGGCGGCGCCGGCGAGCAGGGCGAAAAAGACGAGGGGCTGGAGCGCCGTGCGCGGCGCGGAGGAGCGTCTGACCGCGCCGAGGGCCGTGCCATGGGCGCCGTTGAGCCTGAGCCACCCCATGAGCGGTATCGTCGCCGCGGCAAATCCGATGGCCCGCAAATAGTCGGGCGGCAAGGTGCGCGGGTGGGGAGCGTTGACCGCGACGAAAATCGCGACGACGGCGGGCGCGGCGCACAGGAGCACCGCGCGACCGAAGAAAATGAAGCCGCGCGCTTCGGCCGGCCGGCGCGCCTCCCGGGCCGCGACGAGGAAGCGGATCGATCCCGATTCGAGATTGAGCGTTGAGATTACCGAGGCGAGGAACGCTGAGGCGATCACCGCCAGAACGAAGCCGACGTCGGCCGGGTCCATGAGCCGCGCCATGACGAGCGTGGCTGCGAGGCTGGCGAGCGCGCCGCCGGCCCGGCCGACGACCAGAAACGCCGACGTCGCGCCGAGGGCGCTCCCCGGTCCTGGAACGCGAATTGGGCGAAGCCTTGAGAGGTCCCGAAGAATGTGCAGGCGCATGGGCGAAAAGGCGCGCGGGGGGGCGGCGAAGAGCCCCGCGGCTTTCCATGCTCGGCGCGAACCCTTAAAGCCCCATCAGGAGCGAAAGCGGGTTTTGTCGCAATTTTTCCGCGATGGCGTGCTCCGGTCTTTTGCCTGGCGGGCGCTTTGAGCGTAGCCTCCGCCCGCGCTCGCGAGGAACGACGCGAATGGTTGATGCGGTTGATCTGAGAAGTTTTCTGCGGCCCGAGTCGCTGCTGTCGGAATTGTCCGGGGATTGCCTTGAGGCCCTGCAGCGGGCCGGCGTCAGGCGCAACGTGAAAAAAGGTCGGACGATCTTCCAGAAGGGCGACGACGGCGACTCTCTCGCGATCGTTCTGGAGGGCAGGATCAAGATCTCGGCCTTTTCCGCCTCCGGCAAGGAATCGATTCTCAACATCCTGCAGCCCGGCGACGTTCTCGGCGAAATCGCGGCGATCGATGGCGGCCCGCGAACGGGCGACGCCGTGCCGATCGAGGATGCGGCGCTACTGCAGATCTCGCGGCGTTCGATCATGATGCTGATCGAGGAGGACCCGGAATTCGCCATGTCCGTGACCAGGGGCCTGTGCAGGAAACTGCGTTCGGCGTCTGAAGCAATCGAGGCGGGGGTGCTCGATATGGCGCGGCGGGCGGCGGCGGCGCTCGTGCGCCTAGCCCGCCAGGGCGAGGACGATGTCGTGTCGGACGCGGCGTTCTCCATGCGCATCGACCAGTCGACGCTCGCCCAGTACGCCGGGCTGGCGCGCTCCAACATGAACCGGTCGCTGAAAAAGTTCGAACGCCAGGGCGCCGTCCGGCATGAGGCGGGCGTTCTGACCATCCTCGATATCGACTGGCTTGAGGACTTCGCCAACAGCGAAGATTATTAGACAGCCCAGCATTGCTGTGAGAACTATCATAAAACGAGAAAAAAACTCGAAAATGGAGTAAATTAGCAGTCCGGTAACCGGCCGCGGCGATCCTGCTTCAACGGATGTTGCGCGAAGGCGCCATCAAGGTTGATAGGGTCCGGCGCCGCGCCCTCGCGGCGCGGTGAACAGGGAGATTCAGGTGACCGCTGCAAGAAAGACGGCAGACGCCGACAGGCCCGACAAACCGGGCCTGGACCTTTCCGAACATAACCACAGGCCGGTCCCGCCGCGTCGCGCCTATGATCGCCGTCGCCACGACCGGCGCTATTTCGAGGCGCCGGTGCGCTTCATGACGGCGCAAGGCGGCGAGTTCATGGGCCTTCTCCAGGACATTTCGCCATCCGGTTTGCGCATTTCAGCCGATCATCCGCCGCCCCTCGGCGACGCCGTGATTCTTTACGTCGACAAGATCGGCCGCTTCGAGGGACGGGTCGTGCGCTCGCAGGAGGACCATTTCGCTCTCCAGATCGCGATGAGCGCGTTGAAGCTCGCGCGCCTGGAAAAAGCGATCATGGATTTTTTCGAAACCGACGCGAAGGATGCGGAGATCTCCGACCGCCGCCGCGGGGCGCGCGATCGCCGAACGCACGAGCGTCGGGCGGTGGAGATCGACGATCTGATCGGTGTTTCCGCAGCGGGAGAGAAGTTCAAATGCCGCATCGCCAATCTGTCGCTGGGCGGCGCTGAGATTATCACCGACGCCGATCTCGAACTCGGCGAGATTGTGACGATCGGCGCGAATAAGGGCGTCGTCACCCGCATGACGCCTCTGGGATACGCAGTAAAGCGCCTTTGACGGGGGCGGACGCCGGCTCAGTCCGCGTCGGCTTCATCGCGAAACAGCTCATTGAGGATTTCGAGCATCCGTTTACGCCTCTGCCTGTCGGGGATCTTGATGAAGATCGCGAGCAATTGCGACATGTAGGCGGCGTCGTCGTCGTCCTCGCTGGTTTGCGGCCCTCGCGCGGCGGGCGCATCGGTCGGCTGCGCTTCTGCGGCGAAAGGCGCCGGGCCCTCGAGAAAACCGGGTTGCTCGCGCCCGAGACCCGGCAGAAAGTCTTCAAGCGGTCGATCGTAATGGGCGGCGAGCGCGTATAGCGTCGTGATGGCGCATTTCGTCGCGCCCTTTTCGTATTTTTGATATTGCTGCGCGCTGATCCCGAGCGCCTTCGCGACATCGGCCTGGGTCTTGCCGGCCTGGAGTCTCACGCGTTTCAGCCTCTCGCCGATCCGCGCATCGATGGCGCGGCCGCAATCGGCTGTGCGGGGATCTTCCGGCTTTCCGCCGCGCCCGCCCATTTCCTGAGGGTTCAACATGATTAGGGCTTTGAGGTTGTGGCCGCCTTTTCGCCGAAACGCGGCCAGTTGCCCCCGAACATGCCCTTATAAGCGCCGCGACAAAAAATCAACGCCCTGCTGCAAAGGAGAAAAATTCTATCCATGGGATAAAATACGTTGAAATTATACGCATAAGTTGCTTTTATCTCTCCAGAAAATAAAAATATCAATTTAAGGTATATCTGGCATGGCTGCAGGAAAGCTTTCTCCCGTTCATTCCGGGAGCGGAGACGGGCCGCCGCCCTCCGAGGCGATGATCGGTAATGTTCTGGGCCATCTGCGCCGCGCGGAGGGCCTGAGCGAGGCGGATCTGGCGGACGCCGTTGGATTGAGCGTCGATCGCATTGCAGCCTTCGAGGCGGGCGAGGCGCGCCTTGATTACGACAGCATTCGCCTGATCGCGGACGCGCTCAATTTCGACGCCGGCGAATTTGTCCGCGCGCTCGGCGCATACCATCGCTTCCGGTCGCCGCCCGAACGTCGCTGAGGCTCGCGCGCAAGCGCCGGGCCGCGGGCGCGGCGCCTGCGCCCGCGGCTTGATTTGGGTCGCGTCATCGGTCCCGCCGCGCGCAGAGCCAGGCGTTTGGCGATGTTCCGCGACAGGAGACCGGGCGCTGGCGGAGATTGAAAACACCTATTGGTGGCCGGGCGTCTCGCGACGCTGCGAAATCCCGCGGCGCGCGCGTTTTCCGGCCTGCATGCTCGGGCTTCGTCGTCGGGACGCCGGCGGCTGGAAACGCGACCTGCGCAGGGGCGGATCGCTGCGACGCCGATAGCCGTTGCGCGGGCCGGCGCAGACCATTATCTACGCGTCGAAATCGAGAGAATTCCCGCCATGGCGACGCCCGACTTCCTTCTGGATTATCTGCCTATCATCGTCTTTCTCGGCATTGCGATCGTCCTATCGCTCGCTTTTCTCCTCGCGCCGATCGCCATCGCGCCAGCCGACCCGGACCCTGAAAAGAACTCAATTTACGAGTGCGGCTTCAACGCCTTCGACGACGCCCGCATGAAGTTCGACGTCCAATTCTATATCGTGGCGATCCTGTTCATTATCGTCGACCTCGACGTCGCCTTCCTGTTTCCCTGGGCGGTGACGCTGTTCAACCCCGAGCTGGGTCAGGATCGCGGGT
>CAZBOC010000111.1:0-8964 GCA_964493225.1 uncultured Caulobacterales bacterium
CGCGCCCGGGTGCGAAATGCGTCAGCGCCACAAGGGCGTCGCGCGGAGCGGCGGCCGCGCGATTTTCCAGGGCAAGTTCCTGGTGGACAGGCCGGCCCAGAAGACCGATGCGAAGATGACTGCGAACGCGCTACTCCTTTCGGATGCGGCTGAAGCCAATCACAAGCCGGAACTCGAGATCTATGCTGACGATGTTGAATGCGCCCATGGGTCGACCGTCGGCTCTCTCGACGCGGACGCGCTATTTTATCTCCGCCAACGCGGCCTCGACGAGGCGGCGGCGCGAGCGCTCCTGATCGAAGCGTTCGTCGGCGAGCTGATCGAGGCCCATCCCGATGAAAGAACCGGAAACCTGTTCCGTGCGCGATTGGCGGCGTGGCTGTCGGCAGGAGGCTGATTATGAATGAAATGGCGGATATTCTGACTTTAAACGGCGGTTACGACGTCGATGCGATCCGAGCGGAGTTTCCGATCCTTGGCCGTGAGGCCTACGGAAAGAAGCTCGTTTATCTCGACAATGCGGCCTCGGCGCAGAAGCCGCGCGCCGTCATCGAGGCGATGACGCAAGTGATGGAGCATTCCTATGCGAATGTTCACCGCGGTCTCCATCTTCTGTCGAACGAAGCGACGGCGGCCTTCGAGGCGGCCCGGGCCTCCGCGTCGCAGTTTCTCGGCGCGGCCTCCGAAGACGAAATCATCTTCACGGGCGGCGGAACGGACGCGTTCAACCTCGTCGCTTATGCGCTGGGCGTGGAGGAGATCGGCGAGGGCGATGAGATCATCCTCTCCCTGATGGAGCACCACTCGAACATCGTTCCATGGCACCTTCTGCGCGAGCGCAAGGGGGTCGTGCTGAAGTGGCTCGACGTCAGCGATGACGGCGAGATCGATCTCGATGCGTACCGGGAGCTATTTTCGGCGCGCACCAAGCTCGTCGCCGTCTCGCATATGTCGAATGTTCTGGGCGCCATGACGCCGGCCGCCGAGCTGTCGCGCATCGCCCATGAAAATGGGGCGAAAATTCTTTTCGACGGCTGCCAGGCGGCAGTGCATGGCGCGGTCGACGTTCAGGCGATCGACGCGGACTTCTATGTGACCACCGGCCACAAACTCTACGGCCCGACGGGCGTCGGCGTTCTTTACGGCAGGAAATCCATTCTCGACGCGATGCCGCCTTATCGCGGCGGCGGCGAGATGATCGACACGGTGACGACCGAGGCGGTGACCTATAACGAAGCGCCCCATCGCTTCGAGGCCGGAACGCCGCCGATCGTCGAAGCGATTGGTCTGGGGGCGGCGTTCGACTGGATGCGCGAAAAGGACATTGACGCGATTGCGCGGCATGAAGCGGCGCTGGCCGAGCACGCCATGGAAGAGCTCCGGAAGTTGAATTTCGTCAGACTTTACGGCGAGGCTTCGGGCAAGGCGCCGATCATCTGTTTCGGCGTCGACGGCGCGCATCCCCATGACGTCTCCGCGATCCTCGATCGCTCAGGCGTCGCGGTTCGGGCGGGCCACCATTGCGCGCAGCCTTTGATGAGGCGGCTCGGCGTGTCGGCGACGGCCCGCGCGTCATTCGCGGCTTACAATACGCATGAAGAGGTCGAGGCGCTGGTCGCCGGACTTCACAAGACACATCAGATGCTGGGATAAGGCGATGGAAGAACAAATGCGCGACATTATTGATCTGAAAGCTGATGAACCGGCGCCGGGGGCGAGATCGGCGGAGCCGGGAACAATACCGGAGGCTGAGCTTGAGCGCATAACGCAGGACGTCGTGCGGGCGCTGAAGACGGTCTACGACCCGGAAATTCCCGTGGACATCTACGAACTCGGCCTCATCTACAAGGTTGATCTCGACGACGACCGGGTGTTGTCGATCGACATGACCCTGACCGCTCCGGGCTGCCCCGTCGCCGGTGAAATGCCCGGCTGGGTCGAAGGCGCGGTGCGGGGCGTCGAGGGCGTCAGCGACGTCAGGGTCAACATGACCTTCGAGCCGCCCTGGACTCCCGACAAGATGTCCGATGAAGCGAGGCTGGAGCTGGGCTTCATGTAGGCTGGACGGGGGGCTGACCAAGCGGTTTGCGCTCCCTATGTCTGGCGCGAAGAGAACCATTGCGAAAGGGCGTGTTTGATCATGGCGAAACCGAGACCGAAAGCAGTGACGCTGACCGATGCGGCCGCCGCGCGCATGCGGGAAATCATGGACGTGGCCGAAGAAGATTTTATCGGCGTCAAGGTTGGCGTGAAAAACGGCGGCTGCGCCGGCATGGAATACACGATGGAGTACGCCACCGAAGCCGCGCCGCTCGACGAAGTCGTTGACGACAACGGCGTCAAGATCCTGATCGATCCGAAGGCGGTTCTTTTTCTCCTCGGCTCGCAGATCGATTTCGTCACGGAAAAGCTCTCGCAGAGGTTTGTGTTCAACAACCCGAACCAGACCGACGCTTGCGGTTGCGGAGAAAGCGTGACCCTCGCGCCGGCGAAACTGGACGCGTAGGCCGTGCGATCCCTTGCGCCCCCGGCGGCGGCCTTCGCCATCGTCGCTGCGCGGGCGCGGCCCCGGCGCGCTCGCAAGGCGAGGTGATGGCGGCCTCGACGTCCTATCTCGGCCTTGTCAAGGATGTTTTCGCGCCTTTCGGTAAAATCACGGTGCGGAGGATGTTCGGCGGGGCGGGGGTTTATTGCGACGGCTTGATGTTTGCGATCATCGGCGACGACGATCTCTGGCTGAAAGTCGACGACGTGACGCGCGCGACGTTCGAAGCGGCGGGTCTGGCGGCCTTCACTTACGACATGAAGGACGGGCGCTCGGCGCGGATGTCCTATTACGGCGCGCCCGAGGAAATCTTCGACGATCACGGAGCGTTGGAGGAGTGGACACGGCTCGCGCTCGAAGCCGCGCGCCGCGCCGCTGCGGCCAAATCGGCGAAATCGGCGAAATCGGCGCGCGCGCGAAAACGAAAAGGTTGACGCAACCTCGTCACCTCGCGCGAATCTGTGCATCATCGCCTCGATCAAAATCCTATGCGAGGAGATCCCGCATGACCTACGTCATCACCATCGCGCAGCGCAAAGGCGGAGCTGGAAAAACGACGCTAGCGAGCCAGCTCGCCGCAGCCTTCGCCGCGAAGGGAATCTCGGTGCTCGGCGTCGATCTCGACGAACAGCAGAGTTTCACAAGTTGGGGGAACAGGCGCCGCGAGCGTTTCGAAAACGACGAAACGCTGGGTGACGACGTATTTTTCCTTGGCGTGACGGACAGGCGCATGGGGCTTGCGAGCGGCCTGCGGCGCGCGTCTGCGGTGGACGTCGTCATTATCGATACGCCGCCGACGGCCGATTTCGAAGTGCGCAGGGCGATCAAGGCCGCAAACCTCGTCGTCGCGCCGCTGCAGCTTTCTCCGATTGATCTGTCGGCCTCCCTGCCGACCGCCCAGGCGATCGGCGAGGCGAAGAAGAGCGCCCTTTTCGTCATCAATCGCGTCCTGCCGAAGGCGCGCGTCGCGACCGAGATCCGCAAGAAGATCGAGGAATTCAATCTTCCGGTGGCGCGGGCCGAACTCGGCAATCGAACGGCTTTCACCGAAAGCATGATGACCGGCGCCGGCGTCGTCGAAACCGCGCCGCGCAGCGCGGCGGCGAAGGAAATCAACGCCCTGATGAGCGAAATCTTTGATATCGCGGGCCAGCTGAAGCAGGCGGCGTAGGCTTCCGCGTCGGCTTCCGCAGGTCGAGGGCCCCCGCGCCGCTGCGCGTCAGGCGCGATCTTCCGGCGATCGCTCCTTGGCGGGGTCAACCGCCGCGCAGCTGCATCTTGATGGGGCCGTCGGCGCGGCCGTGTACGAACTGGTCGACCATCGGATCGCCGCTTTGCATCACCTCGTCGGCCGGCCCCCGCCAGATGATCCGTCCGCCGTAAAGCATGGCGATTTCGTCGGCGATCTTCCGAGCCGAGACGAGGTCGTGGGTGATCGAGACGGCGGTCGCGCCGAGGGCCTTGACCCGGTCCGAAATCAGGGCGTTGATCACGCCCGCGGTGATCGGATCCAGCCCAGTCGTCGGCTCGTCGAAGAAGAGGATCGAGGGCTCGGCGGCGATCGCCCGGGCCAGCCCGACGCGCTTTTGCATCCCCCCGGAAAGGTCCGCAGGCAGAAGTTCGCCCACCTCTGGCGACAGGCCGACCTGGGCGAGGCATTCAAGCGCGCGCTCCTTGGGCTTTGCGCGGCTCCCCTTGTCCTTCCCGTAGAGCAGCCGGAAGGCGACGTTCTCCCAGACCCTGAGACTGTCGAACAGGGCGGACCCCTGGAACAGCATGCCGATTTCGTGGGTCTTCTGCGCCCGCCGGCGGCGCGAGGCGCGTAGAATATCAACGCCGTCGATCCGGATTTCGCCGGCATCGGGCTCAATCAGGCCGAGGATGCATTTCAGGAGCACCGACTTTCCCGTGCCGGATCCGCCGATCACCACAAGTGATTTGCCCGCCTCAAGGTCGAGGTCGATCCCCTGGAGAACGTTCTTCGATCCGAAGCTTTTCTTCAACTTGCGGATGGAAATTTTCGGTTCGGTCTGCGCCATCGGCTGCGTGCCCTAGAATTCCACGAGAAAGGAAGTCATCACGTAATTCGAGGCGAAGATGGCGACGGCCGAGGCCACCACGGCCGATCGCGTCGCGGCGCCGACCCCCTGAGCGCCGCCCCGACTTCTGAAGCCGTAGTAACAGCCCATGACCGCGATCAGAAATCCGAACACCGTCGCCTTGATCAGTCCGCTGACGACGTCCTCGCTGGTCAGGAATTTTTCGATGTTGGTGATGTAGACCGCGCCCTCGAAATCGAGGGCGTAGACGGCGGTCAGATAGCCGCCATAGACGCCGATGATGTCGGCGACGAGGACCAGCAGAGGCAGCATCAGGGTCGTCGCCAGAAGGCGCGGAGCGATGAGATATTTGAACGGGTCGACTGCGAGCGTCGACATCGCGTCGATCTGATCGGAGACGCGCATCGCGCCGAGCTCGGCCGCCATCGCCGACGCGGCGCGCCCGGCCACCATGAGCGCTGCGAAGCCCGGTCCCAGTTCGCGCACGATCGACACGCCGAGGATCTGCGGCAGAAAGGTTTCCGCGTTGAAGCGAAGCGAGCCGTCATAGATGTTCAGGGCGAGGGCGGCCCCTGTGAAGATCGCCGTCAGTCCGACGACGGGCAGGGAGTTGAACCCTATGCGCAGCACGTTGGAGAAAAAGGCGCGCCAGTAAAACAGGCCGCCCGCGATCGAGAACACGCTCCGCACGGCGAAGACGCTCATCCGACCGATTTCCCCGAAGGCCGCAAGGGTCAGCACGCCTATGCCGGCCAGGATGTTCATGCGGCCCCTCCATCGCCCGCGAGCGGCGCTGTGAACTCGGGAGGCGCCGGCTCCGCGCCCCAGACGTAGCGGCGTTGGACCCGGTCGCCAAGCCCCGTGAGGAGTTCGTAACCAATGGTGCCGCAGGCGGCGGCGGCGTCCTCGATCAGGATTCTCGAGCCAAAGAATTCGGCGAGATCCCCCGTGCGGACCGGCTCCGGGGCGTCGGTCACATCAAGGACCGCTAGGTCCATCGAGACGCGCCCGACGACCGGGCAGAGCGCGCCGCCGACGAAAGCCCTCGCGCGATTGGAGCCGGCGCGGACGTACCCGTCGCCATAGCCGAGCCCCACAGTGGCGAGTTCGCTCGCCCGCTCCGCGACGAATGTGCGGTCATAGCCGACGCTCTCCCCGGGCTCGATCGCACGGCGCTGCAGGACCGGCGCTTTCAGCGTCGCCACGGGGCGAACGTCGGGATGCGGCCCGTCGAACGGACCGACGCCGTAGAGGCCGACGCCAAGACGGGTCATCTCAAGTCCGAAGGCGGGATCGATCAGCGCGCCGCCGGTGGCCGCGAGGCTGCGCGGGACGCCGGGGAAGGCGGCGGCGACGACGTCGAACGCCGCCGCCTGGTCTTCGAGCATCGGCGCGCCCGGGCGCGAGGCGCAGGCGAAATGGCTCATGAGGAGCGCGACGTTCAGTCCCTTGATCCCGCTTGCGGCGTCGACCTCCGCCGCCGGCAGCCCGAGCCTGTTCATGCCGGTGTCCACATGAAGCGCGGCCGGCGCGCCGGGCGCCGCGTCGGCCCAGAACCGGGCCTGATCGAGGGTGTTGAGGATCGGGGTCAGACGGTGCGAGCGATAGCGTTCAAACGCGTCCTGCGCGGGCCCGTTGAAGACGTAGATGGCGGCCTCCGGGGCGATCTCCCTGAGCGCGCGCCTCAGCCGCGCGCCGGTTTCGGCGTAGGCGACGAAAAACGTTCGGCAGCCCTCGCGTCTTGCGAGGGCGCGCGCGACCGGCGCGAGGCCGAGGCCGTAGGCGTCGCATTTGACGACCGCCGCCGGCTCGGCCCCGGGGCAGGCGGCGGCGAGCCTGCGAAAATTGCCGCAAAGCGCTTGGAGGTCGACCTCGACCTGGGGCTGGGAGACGGCCTTCGCCATGGGCCGGACGCTAGCGTCCTTTGGCGCGCGCGCATAGCGCCTTGCGAAGAAGGCGCGAAGGCCGAGCGGGTCGATTGACAATCAGAGCGCGCAGGCGTACCGCCTGAGCGAGGAGAGAGTTTCCATGCTGACTTGCACGTTCAATTTTCAAAAGCGCGTCGGGTGCGGCTTTCGGCGGTTCGCCGTTTCCGCACCGGTCGACGTCGCGCTGGCTCGTACGAGGGTGATCAGCTAACGGATTTTTTTCCGACGCATTTTCCGCCCTCCCGAGCCGCTGTCGCTCCGGAGGGTTTTTTTGTTCTCTCTCCCGGGGCGTCCTTTTCCCGAAACCAACGCGCCAAGCGAGAGACCCATGACGAGCGAAGCCGAACTGAAATCCGCGGAAAACGCGCTCCGCATGCGCGCCGACGCCCGGCCGTGGCGCGCCGAGCTGAAAGCGTTCATCGCCCTCGGCTGGCCGATGGCGATGACCCAGCTCGTGCAGTTCTCCATCAACACGGTCGACGTCCTGATGATCGGCCGAATCGGGCCCGAAGCGCTCGCCGCCGCTTCCCAGGGGCTCGTCATCTATTACGTCGCGTTCCTCGTCGGCCTCGGTCCGGCGATGGCGATGACGCCAATGGTCTCTCAGGCGCTCGGCGCGGACGGCGAGAACATCCGCGAGGCGCGGCGTTCGGTGCGCATGGGCCTTTGGGCCATCGCGACGCTGTTTCCTCTGATGTGCCTTCTCTTTCTGGCCTCGGACGAGATCATCCGCGCCCTCGGACAGCCCGAAGCCCTGGCGCGCGGGGCGGGGCCCTACGTCCTTGCGCTGGGGCCCGGCTGGCCGTTCATGCTCGGCGTCGTGGTGCTGCGGAACTTTCTCGCCGCGATCGACCGCACCCGCGCGCCGCTCGTGATCATCATCGTGACGACCGTGATCAATGCAGGCCTCAACTATCTCCTGATATACGGCGCATGGGGGCTTCCCCGCCTCGAGCTCGTCGGGGCCGGGATCGCTTCGGCGCTGTCGCACATGATCGGCTTTTTCGCGCTTGTCGCCTACATCCTGTGGGACCGATCCGCGCGGCGGTTCGATCTATTCACCCGGCTCCATCGCCCGGACTGGGAGCGCTATCGCGAGGTCTGGCGGCTCGGCTGGCCGATCGGCCTGACGATCGCATTCGAGGCGATGCTCTTCAACGCGTGCATTTTCATCATGGGGCGGATCGGCGTTGCGGCGGTCGCCGCACACCAGGTTGCGCTGAATGTCGTTGCGCTCGCCTTCATGATCCCCCTCGGGCTCTCGCTCGCCGGCGCGACCCGCGTCGGCCTCGCGCAGGGGGCGGGCGACGCGGCGGGCGTGCAGCGCGCCGCCGCCGTGACTGTCGCGGTCTGCGTCGCGGTGAACGCCGTCTTCGCCGTCGTGATCGCAGCCGGCGCCGCTCCCATCGCAGGACTTTATCTTGATGCGGAAGACCCCGCTAATGCGGAGGTCGTCGCGCTGGCCGCAGCGCTTTTACCGATCGCCGCTGCATTCATGCTGTTCGACGCCGCCCAGGTTGCGGCGAACCAGTGCCTGCGCGGGCTCAAGGACGTCGACGCGCCGATGATCCTGACCGGCGTCAGCTATTGGCTGATCGGCTTTCCCGCCGCCGTCGGCTTAGGGCTGTTCACGCCGCTCGAGGCGACGGGCGTCTGGATGGGGCTCCTTCTGAGCCTCGCGGCCGCAGCCGTTTTCCTCGGCGCGCGGCTCTGGATCCTCGTAAGGCGCGGCGGCTCGGCGCAGAGCTGACGGCCGGCCCGGTCGCGCGCAGGCGGCCCGTCCGGTCGCGCCGTCAAAATCCGTCCCGCCGGTGAGCGTCGTAGCGGCCGCGGTCGAGATTGCCGAACTTCGTCAGGTTTTCGACGAAAGAGAGTTCGACCTTGCCAATGGGCCCGTGGCGCTGCTTGCCGATGATGACTTCCGCCACGCCGGAAACCTGTTCGCAGTCGGCGACCCATTTCAGGTGTTCCTCGGTGCCCTCGCGGGGCTCCTGGCGCCTGAGGTAATATTCTTCGCGGTAGACGAACATGACGACGTCCGCATCCTGCTCGATCGAGCCGGATTCGCGCAGATCCGCGAGTTGGGGGCGCTTGTCGTCCCGCGCCTCGACCTGGCGCGACAGCTGGGACAGCGCGACGATCGGAATGTTGAGCTCCTTGGCCAGCGCTTTCAGGCCGATCGAGATTTCCGTGATCTCCTGCACGCGATTGTCGTTGCGCTTTCCCGAGCCGGTGAGCAGCTGGAGATAGTCCACGACGAGGAGCCCGAGACCGTGCGTGCGCTTGAGCCGCCGCGCCCGCGCGGCGAGTTGCGCGATCGAGATGCCGCCCGTGTCGTCGATATAGAGCGGCAGGGCCTCAAGCTCGCGCGCGGCGTGGTAGATGTCGTCGAACTGGCTCTGGTCGACATCGCCGCGCCGGATCAGGTTCG
>CAZBOC010000112.1:0-8959 GCA_964493225.1 uncultured Caulobacterales bacterium
CATGCCGGGCGTCGGCGACGGCGTCCCCGGTTCAGGGGCGGGCGCGGGCGTCGGGGCGGGCGCAGGAGCAGGCGACGGACCAGGGGCTGGCGACGGGCCGGGCGTCGGAGAAGGACCGGGAGACGGCGGCATGCCGGGCGTCGGCGACGGCGTCCCCGGTTCAGGGGCGGGCGCGGGCGTCGGGACGGGCGCAGGAGCCGGCGATGGGCCGGGAGACGGCGGCATGCCGGGCGTCGGCGACGGCGTCCCCGGTTCAGGCGCTGGCGCGGGCGTCGGGGAGGGTCCCGCGCCCGGGGCCGGCGCGGGTGCAGGTTCGGGACCCGGCTCGGCGCCCGGTCGTTCCGGCGTGCCGGGTTCGACGTCGACATAGCCGTTCGCGGTTACGCCGCCGGGAATGAAGACCCCGGTCGCGCCCGAAATCGCCACGTCGCCCTCGGCCGAAACGGCGTCGATACCGACCTCGGCCGCCGATGAGATTTCCACGTCGCCGCCCGCCGAAAGGGCGCCGTCGACCTCGACCCCGTATCCGGAGACGGCTTCGAAATCGCCGGCGAGCGACAGACCTTCGCCGACGGCGATCTCTCCGCCCGCATCGAGGGAGAGCCGGTCGGACGCGTCGGCGGAGGGCGCGCCCGCGAGAATGATGTCTCCGGACGCGTCGGCGATTATCTCTTGCGCGGAAACAACGCCCTCGACATTGATGCTGGCGTCGAGCACCTCGTCGCGCGCCGCAGCGGTCATCAGAACGCGCCCGGTCGCGCTGATCCGGCCGCCGCCGGTGACCTCAACGGCGGAGAAAAGGTTCGGATTTTCCTTGAGCGCTTCGGTGACGTCGAAGCTCACGCCCCTGTGGCCGTCGATCGAAAGGGTATAGGCGACGGCCCCGCCGATCAGCGCGACCGAGCGCAATTCGCCGCCGATGAGCCCGCTGAGCGAGACCGACGCGCCGGAAAGGGCCACATAGCCGCCGCCCCTCGCGGTGACGGAACCGGCGACGCGCACGTCGCCCGCGCCGCCGCCGGAGAATTCGTAAGGGGCGCCGTTCATGAAATCGGCGTTCGCTACGTCGGCCGTGGAGCCGAGAAAGCCGGCGACATCGATCGCGCCGCCGCCAGTGACGTAGATTCCGCTGGGATTGATCAGCCAGAATTGGCCCGGCGACTCGATGCGCCCGGCGATGACGGAGGCGGAAATCGAGGCGACGCCCGCCGGATCGTTGAAGCCCACGACCCGGTTCAGGGTCACCGCCTGGCTTTCCGCAGACGCATCGATACCGTCGAATTCGACGCGGACGATCACCCCGCCCGGAACAGAGAAGCTGTTCCACTCCGCGATGCCGCGCGATCCGGTCTGCGTGATCGTCAGGACATTGTCGGCGCCCAGTTGTCCGACCGCGACATTGCCCGTCGGAGAATTGCTGAAATCAAGCGGCGCATTCTGGGCGCTGGCGGATTTGACGTTCAACGCCAGCGAGAGCGCCGCAGCCGAGACGCCGACCGAAAGCGCGCGTTTCAGCGAGGGCTTCGTCTGCGCCCCTCCGGCGAGGCCGGCTGCGCTGGGCGAAATCACTTCAGCCATGGTTCGTCTCCCCGATACTATCGCCTGCCGGCGATCGGACCGCGCTGACCGCTCAAAGGAACGCGGCCGCCCGCATGAAAAACTGCACCTCGGAATCGGCGTCGAACCGCACCTCCCTGTTGATGGGAAAGGCCGCTTCGAGGTCGAGTGCGAAGTTCTTGCGAAAGACGCTGCGCAGGCCGAGGCCGGCGGAGAGCAGCGTCGCGCTTCCGAAATTGATTTCCTCGACGACGCCGAGGCGCGTCAGCGTGTCGCCGTCCGGCTCGTTGTTCCAGACGACGCCAGCGTCGAAGAAGGCGTACGGGGCGAGCGAGGTCAGGATCCTCTCGGGCGCGCCCGCCGCGACGGCGGCGGCGGTCATGTCGGCCTGGACTTCGAAATTCACGCCGAGGCCGCTGTCGCCGGTCAGTTCGGCCGGCTCGAACCCGCGGCCGAAACGGGCGCCGCCTACGCGGAACTCGTCGATCGCGAGGAGCGGATCCGAGGCCCATTGACCGCCGAGCCGGGTGAAGATCTGCAGCGGACCCGGAACGTCCTGGTTAAAGAGCGCGTCGCCCGTCAGCATGGTGTAGGTCGCCTCGCCAAAGGGGCGCGAGCGCGTGTTGATGGTCTCGGTCGTGACGTCTGGCGTCGCGTCGAGAACGTCGACGCCGCGCGTGACCGCGATCGTCCCGGATGTCGTCGTCCTCCAGTCCGGCTTGTCGGAGACCCGCGCGCGCCACCGCGCCGTCGCCGAGACTGCGCGGGATTTGTCCTGGAAGGCGCGCACAAGACCGTTGTCTTCAGTCGGTTCGCCGAAAAACGGCCGTCGATCCGTGGTCGCATTGACAAAATCCGCCGACAGACCGGCCCAGAGCGAAAAGCCGACGCGCCGGTAAAGCGGATATTCAGTAAACAGACCGACGGAGACGGTGTCGGTTTCGAAGCCAAGGGCCTCGACTGCGCCGCCGGCGTTGGAGAAGCCGCCGGACAGCGTGACGCCGCCGCGCAGCCCGTTCGGCCCGATCAACTGGCTGTAGATCAACTGGCCGACCACCTGTTCGTCGAAATCGGCGGTTGAATAAAACGTCAGTTGAAGCTGATCGGCGAAGCGCGTCATCGAATTCATCGAGGCGCCGGCGAAAAACGCCCAGGGGCCCGTCAGTTCCGAGCCGCGATTGTCGACGGAAAAGAAGGCGTCGAACTTCTTGCGCTCGGCGACGTATTCGAGATCGGAGCCGCCGGTGGCGTTCGCGCGCTGGGCGGGGCGCAGGACGACTTGGCCGGATACCCCCGGCATGTCCGCGACGAGATTGGCGAAGCGTTCAATCGCGCCCTCCGAAATCGGCTTTTGCTCGCGCAGTTTTTCGCCATAGGCTTCGATCGTTTTGGAGACCGGACCGATTTCATCGTCCACGTCGACCTTGTCGATAAAGCCTTCAATGACGCGGATCCTGAACGTCCCGTCGGCGACGCGCTGGGCGGGAACGATCACCTGCGAGGTCAGGTAGCCCGCGCCGCGGTAAAGGTCTTCCACATTGCTCGCCGCCGCGAAAAGCTGAGCGACCGAGACCTCGCGACCGATGAGCGGCGCGAAGGGAAACTCAAGAACCTCCGGGGCGAAGGCGGTCGTTCCGCCTTCGATGACGACCCGTTCGAGGGTGAGCATCGTTTCCGCCGCGCCGGGCGGGGCCAGTCGCGGGCTCGTCTGCGTGAGCGAAAGCGCTCTGTCCCTTTCCGGCTCGGTTACGGGATCATAGCGTTCCGGGTCCGGCCTGATCACCGGCGGATCAATTACCTGGGCGCCGGCCGGCGCCGAAACGACCGAGGCGGTCGCCGCCGCCGTGGCGACGGCGAGCTGTTTCGCCCGACCCGAAAACTCCCCCTGCATAGATCACCTTCCCGTCCCCATTAACTTTTATAAATGTTTAACGCCTCAACGCAATGGAATATCGACGATCGGGCGAAACATCAGTGACCGACATCACTCGCCGAACCGAAATCGCGGTCGCTTCGAAAGATTGAAATCGAAGCGGGCCCGCGCGGTCGCTTTCGCGAAGGCCGCCGCATCCCGGGACCGTGCGATTACTGAAGAAAATTCGCGCAATGCGCCGCGCTGGCAAAAGAATCACTTAATGCGCTTGCGATAGCGTCGTTTAAGTGTTTCCGGAAAGGTCGCGTTTGTGAAAAGAAGTGTCGCCGTATCCGCTCTGGTTTTTCTTTGCGCCTTGACGACCGCCGCAAACGCCGGCCCCTCCTCGCGGGGAGAAATCATCGCCTGTGCTTTCGACGCGGAAGAAGTCCGCTTCTCCCTAAATTATCCCAAAGGATCCGACGGCTGCGAAGTGAGCCGACGTGCTGACGACGGCGAGGACGCGCTGGTGATCTGGCGCGCGACGGAAGACGCCGACCTTTGTCGGCGCAAGCTCCGGAGCCTGACGAAGATCCTCTCGGACCACGGCTGGCGCTGCGAGGGCGAACCCCGGCGGACCTCTTTCCTTAAAGCTTCGCAGCGCGCCTGACGCCGCGTCCCCGCGCCGCAGACTTGCAAAGCGTCGCGGCCCGGTCCATTTCCGCGCCTGATTTCGCAGAACGCCGGCCAGACAGGCCGGCGCTTCGTCGATCAGGGACCAAGATGGCGCAGGCCCGAATTATTGACGGAAAGGCCATCGCCGCTCGCCTCGCCGAGGAGACGGCGGACGACGCGCGCGCCTACGCCGCCGCTGTCGGCGCGCCCCCCTGCCTCGCCGTCGTCCTCGTCGGCGATGATCCCGCAAGCGCGGTCTACGTGCGAAACAAGGGCCGCATGGCCGCAAAGCTCGGCTACCGGTCGATCCAGAAAACGCTGCCGGCCGACACGCGCGAAGAGCGGCTGCTTTCGATAGTTCGCGATCTCAATGCGGACCGCGAGGTGAACGGGATCCTCGTCCAGTTGCCCCTGCCCCAGAGCGTCGACGCCGCGAGGGTGATCGAACTCATCTCCCCGGAAAAGGATGTCGACGGCTTCCACCCGGTCAACGTCGGCAGGCTCGGGGCGGGCGAGCTCGGCAAGGCGCTTATTCCATGCACGCCTTCGGGCTGCGTCGTGCTCGCGAAGTCGGCGTTGGGCGCAGATTTGTCGGGGGCGCGCGCCGTCGTCGTCGGACGCTCCAATATCGTCGGCAAGCCGGCCGCGCAGTTGTTCCTGAACGAGAACTGCACGGTGACCATAGCCCACAGCCGCACGCGCGATCTCGCCTCGGTGGTCAGCGAAGCTGATATTCTGGTCGCCGCTGTGGGGCGCCCGGAAATGATTCCCGGCGACTGGATAAGGCCGGGGGCGACGGTGATCGATGTCGGCGTGAACCGGGCGCCTGCGCCGGAAAAGGGCGCGGACAAGACCAGGCTTGTCGGCGACGTGCATTTCGACAGCGCGAGCGCCGTGGCGGGCGCGATCACCCCGGTTCCCGGCGGCGTCGGCCCGATGACGATCGCCATGCTGATGAAAAACACGCTGACGGCGGCCCGCCGCCAGAACGGTCTGTGAACGCTTCAGCGCGCCGGGGCCCGGGGCGACGCCGGGCTCGCGATCAATCCAGCCCCAGCGCGGCGATTTCGATCCGCGCGGCCGCCCCGTAGAGAGTTTCAGCTTTTCCGTCCGTGCGCGACGCCGTCAGCTCATCAAACTCGGCGAGCGCGCTGTCCAGCCTGTCGCCGACGAGCGCAACGGCGTTCTCCTCGTCCGCGCCGCTCGCATCGATGTCTGCGACCGTTTCCCGCGCAGCGCTCAGAAATCCGTAGGCGTCCTGATATTCATGGGCGGCGCCGATCGCGCCGTCCTCGGCCACGCCGATGGCGAATTCATCCGCTGCGGTGCGGGCGACGGCGGCGACGGCGAGAAGGCGCGTTCTGACGCCGACTTCGGGCTCGTTGGCGGCGATGGCCGCTTTCAGAACCCCATAGGCCGCCGCGACGTCGCCGTCTTCGGCGGCCGCGTCGAGGAGGGCGTTGAGTTCGTCCGCGAAACCGGGAAGACCGCGCGCATCGAAAGCGGGCGCGAGCCCGGCGTAGAGCTCGCTCTCGGGATGCTTGGCGTGGGTCCTCGCCATTTCATGGGCGCCGGCCTCGCGCAGGGCCATGAAAGCGACAAGATGGCCGCGCACCTGACCGAGGCGGTGCAGATACTCAACGTCGTCGCGCGAGGGATCGGCCTCGCCGGCTCCCCCCTCGCCCTCGCCTTCGCCCTCGCCCTCCGCGCCCATCGCGACGGAAGACGGGCCGTCCTTGCGGGCCGCGCCGGTTTCGCCTTCACTGTCGCCCTCTCCGCCGCACGAAGAAAGCGCTGCGGCGCCCGCGAGCGCGATCGCGGAAATACTTGTGAAGCGGGTGCGGCGCGTGGTCATGAAAATCTCCCGGCGGTCGAGGGCCGCAGAATAGGGACTGGGCAGGAAAATGCAAATCATTCGCATAACGCGTCGCAAATGATCCAGATCGGGGCGATCCTCTCAAAACCGGAATGCGCGGCGATCGCGGAGGCGCTCGGCGACGCAGCGGTCTGGATCGACGGCGCGGCGACAGCCAAGGGGGCTGCTGCAAACGTCAAAAACAATCGCCAGGCCGACCCCGGCGCGCCGGCTGTCAAAGGCGCCGTGCAGAAGATTGCGAACGCGCTTTTGGCCAACGCAGTCTTTCGCGCGGCCGCGCAACCGGCGCAGTTCGCCCGCATCATTCTCAACCGCTACGGACCCGGGGAGGCTTATGGAGACCACGTTGACGCGGCCTATATCGACGGGGTGCGCACGGACCTTTCCTTCACCTTGTTCCTGAGCGATCCGAGCGACTATGAAGGCGGCGAGCTTTCCGTCGCCGCCGCCGGGCGCATGGACGCGATCAAGGGCGGTCTCGGCGATCTCGCGCTTTATCCCTCGAGCGCCGTCCACCGGGTCGAAGCCGTGCGCTCGGGCGAGCGTTTCGCCTGCGTCGGATGGGTGAAGAGCCGCATCCGCTCGCCCGAACATCGTGCGATCGTCTTTGAACTCGACCAGGCGATCGCCCAGTTGCGCGGCGCAGCGGCCGGGACGCAAGCCGACCTTCGCCTCGCCAATGTCCGCAACAACCTCCTGCGCGCCTTTGGCGACTGACGGGCCATGGTCCGATCATGCGCGGCGCGCGACGCCGGAACATGACGCCGGTCAACCCGGCGGCGGCGAGGCCGTCGTCTGCGGTTCAGTCGTCGAACGCTCCGGCGCTTTTCATGCGTCCGAGAAGCGCGCCGAGGGCTTGCGCCTCGCTCTGAACGGGCGGCCCCCCTGTCTGGTCAAGTTCGTTCGCGCCGTGGCAGCCGCCGCAACTGCGGATCTCGCCGGCCTTCAGGGTCAGCCAGATCCGTTCTCGAACGATCGGCGAGCCATCGGCGTCGGTCAATGACCAGGTGAGCGCCCGTCCGGCCGGGGCGAGAACCGCGACCGATCCGTCCGGCGCGACGAGTCCCCGACCGTCGGGCGCGAGGGGGTTGTTGAACTCAAGCGCCTCGGCGCGATTGACGGGACGCGCCAGCCCGCGCCGTCCGCCGTCGCGATATTCTCCGTCTACGTTGCTGGCGAATCGCGCGTATCCGCGTACGAATTTGTTGGCGTATAGCGGCATGAACGTGACCGGATAGGCGCATGGGTTCCGGAGCGCCAGGACGCACTCGCCGTCCCCCGCCGCCGCGCCGTCCGGCTCAGTCGGATGATCAACGACCAGGTTATAGGGCTGCTGCCTGTCGGCGTCGTCGCGGCGCGTCGCATTTCGCACGACGAGCAGGGCCAGCGAGCGCTCGCGCAGATAGGCCTGCAACTCGGCGACCGCGACGCCCGCCGCAGTGATCGCGCCGGCTTCAATCGCCTCGACCGCTCCGGCCGTGAGCGGCGGGCGAGGCCGCGCCGAGACCTCGACCGGCTGCAGCATCCACATGGGCCCCTCGAAACGCCTCAGCCTGCCTGTCCCGCCGCCCTCATAATATTGAAACGAGGCGGTGATCGGCGACGTCAGGCGCGCGCCGGGCTCGAAATACGATTCCCCCGCCGGCTGCACGAGCCGACGCAATTCAAACTCAAACTGATAAGGATCCCAGCTGCGCGTCTTGGCGCTCAAGGGCACGGCGTCGACGGCGGCGATCAGCTCACCCTCCTCCGTCCACAGAGGATCTCTGTAGAGGATATCCCCAGCCGGATCAGTGAGCCAGGCGAAGGAAAGCGCGTCCGCGTTCTCGTGATCGCCGGCTGAGGTCGGGGCGGTATCCTCGATTGAGAAGATTGCGCCCGCCGCATGGCGCCGCGACGCGGTCGAACTGTTCGCCAGATAGCGGCCCGGCGCCGCCGGATCTTCGGACATGTTGAAGGCCCAGAGATTTCGCCGAACGCCCGCTTCCGACAGCGCGGGATCGTCGAGGAAAGTCGGCGCCAGATATTCCAGCGTCTCATGTCGGCCGACATGGCGCAGGCTCATATGCCGCGCCCCGTCCTGTTTGATCTGCCAGGGGGTGAAGGTCGACATCTGAAAGGGCCGGAACCGGCGACCGGCGGCGTCGGCCGGAGCGCGCGTGACGAGATCGAGACCGTTGAACGCGCCGAAGGAGGCCCCCTCCGGCCGCAGCTCGGGGTTCACATAGGCCGGATTGAGGTGGTGCGGCTCCGGCGCGAAGGGCTCGCCGAGGTCGAAGGCGCGCGCGTAATCCGGCGGCGACAGCGCCAGCGCGGCGCGGATGCGGTCGGCCACAGTCTCGAAAGCCTGCGGCCCGACATCGCCTTCATTATCATACGTATAAGGTGTAAATCTATCGGTCTGGGAGTTGTCCGCGACATGGGCCAGCGCCGCGTTCGCCTGCTGATCGGCCTGCAGATGATCCCAGCGCGTATAGACGATATGGCCGCTGCGGTCGAGCAACGGATTGAACGCGCCCGACGGCGAGTGGTCCAGAAGCGTCAGGGTCCCGTCATTCACGTCGAGGGACCAGAGACCGGACACGGTCGGCGTCGACTCATACTCATCGAGTTGCGGATAATGGATCGCCGCGCCCGTGACCGGCCGGTCGCTCGTAAAGAATATGCGCCCCTCGCGCGATCCGTAGACCGGATCGATATTGTTGTAGCCCTGCGGCTGGTGGGCGACCTCGGTGATTACGGGGACGGCCTCCCGCGAGATGCCCTCGATCTCGTAAAGCCGCCAATTGAATTCGTGGACGCGATAGCGCTCCGCAGGCTGAACAGCACCTATGGACATTGAAAAGAGGATCCGGTCGCCGTTCCAATGAACCGTCGGCGCGCGCACGGCGACGCCGTGGACGAGAACCCCGTCTTCATTGAGCGCGCGATATCCCTCCGGCTCGCAAAGGGGCGAGCCCAGATCACAGGCCGCCTTCAACGCCCGATCGAGGATATTG
>CAZBOC010000113.1:0-8910 GCA_964493225.1 uncultured Caulobacterales bacterium
CGGCGCGCGCCCGGCGCCTGACCCGCGCGCGCCCGAGGGTTCTGCGGTGAACGAGGCGGGCGTTCTCCCCGATGCGGCGATCCGGAGGCTGATCGACGACGGGGCCGTGCGCCTCGCCGCGCCGGCCGGCGCGCGCCAGGTGCAGCCTGCAAGCCTTGATCTGACGCTCGGACGGCGCGCCTTCCGCGTTCGGGCGTCGTTCCTGCCTTCGCCGGGGCGCAGCGTCGCCGAGCGCCTCGAAGACGGGCTGCGCATGCATGAAATCGACCTGACGCGGGGCGCGGTGCTCGAGCGCGGTTGCGTCTACCTTGTCGAACTCAACGAGCGCCTCGCCTTGCCGACGGGGATCGCGGCCTGCGCCAATCCAAAAAGCTCGACCGGCCGGATCGACGTCTTCGTGCGCCTCGTCGTCGATGGCGGCGCCGCCTTCGACCTGGCGCCGGGAGGTTATGAAGGACCGCTTTACGCTGAAATCAGTCCACGGACTTTTTCGATCATCGTGCGCGCAGGCTCAAGCCTCAATCAGCTCCGCTTCAAGAAGGGACGCCCCGCCCTTGACGACGCGGCGCTGCTGGCGCTCGTCGAACGCGCCGGCGTCATCGACGAGGACGCGAACGTCAACGCCGGGCTTGGCGTGCGGATCGACCTGCGGCCCGAGGGCGGCGGCCCCGTCGGCTGGCGCGCGCGGCGCCATTCGGGCCTCATCGACGTCGATGCGCGCAGCGTTCTTGACCCGGATGATTATTTCGAAGCCATCGGCCCGTCGCGATCGGGCGGCCTCATTCTTGATCCGGATGAATTCTATATCCTCGCCTCGCGCGAGCATCTTCTCGTGCCGCCGGACCACGCCGCGGAAATGACGCCGATTACGACGGGCCTCGGCGAATTCAGGGTCCATTATGCGGGTTTCTTCGATCCGGGCTTCGGCTGGCGCGCGGACGGCGCCCCGCCGACGGCGCGCGGCGTTCTCGAAGTCAGAAGCCACGACGCGCCCTTCGTTCTCGACCACGGACAGCTCGTCGCGCGCCTCGTCTATGAGCGCATGCTGGCGCGGCCCGACCGCCTTTACGGCGACGATCTCGCCTCCCACTATCAGGGCCAGGGGCTGAAGCTGTCGAAGCACTTCGGACCGGCGCAGGGCGACCGGGCGGCGAGCTGGCGTTAACCTTAATTTTAAGTTCGCCCCCTATCGAACGGCGTGGAGAAGTCAGGAGCCGTCCCATGCGCGCCGTCGCCCTTACCGCCGCCTTCAGCCTCAGCCTTTCCGGCGCTGCGACGGCCCAAGACACGGACTGCATCGAGAACGCCGCCGGCCGGACCGTCTGCGGCCCCGCAGCCGAAGCCGTCCGCGCGCGCATGAAGGCGGAAGCCGAAATCTTCGACGCCAACCCGCGCTACGACCCCGACGCCGGGGCCGCGCCCGCCGAGGTTCAGCGCGCCAGGCGCGCGCGGGCGTCGTCCGCCTACGCCGGCTTCGGCCAGGCCGTGTTTCTGCGCGGCGGCTACGCCCTCGCGGGCCAGAATTTCGGCCCTGGCGAAGTCTCTTTCGGGGGGCCGGTTTTCTCCGGCGGCTATCGCAGGGAGCTGACGAAGGGCGCGGAAAACAAGCTCTCCATCGAAGCCGAGGGCTTATTCGCGCAGGAGACCTCGCCTTTCGTCGATCCGCTGATCGGCTCGCAGGACGTCACGACCACGGGCCTGTCGGCGTTTGTGTCGCTGCGCTGGGACCAGAACGCCGCCGCCGCCTTCAGCACCTTCGCGTCCTTCGGTCTCGGCCCTTCGCTTTACAAGGCTGACCTCGATAATGACGACGTCTCGGATGCTGACAGCGCGCGCATTCTCGCGGGCGGGTTTTCCGACGACGGCGATTTTGCGCTGGCCCTCGGTTTCACCAGCCGCGCCGGTTTCACGGTCAGGCTCGCCGACAATGTGATGGTGGAATCGGCCTACCGCTTTTTCGGCGCGACCGAGGAAGGCACGATCGCCGTGCACGCCGCAGAGCTTGGCGTCACCTACGGCTTCTGACACGCCTCCTTTCAGGCGCGCTTTTCGAAGATGATGCTCAGATTGTTCGCCGGCATGGCGACGACGTCGTGAAGCGTCAGGCCCGCCTCTTCCGCCAACGGAACGATTTCCCTGTCAAGATCGCGCACGCCCCAGCGCGGATCGCGCGATTTGAGGCTGCGGTCGAATTCGCCGTTCGACGGCGACGTGTACGCGCCTTCCCGCGAGAAGGGGCCGTAGAGAAACAGAACGCCGCCCGCGCGCAGATATCTCCCCGCGCCGGCGACAAGCCCCCGGGCCGCCTCAAAAGGCGCGATATGGATCATGTTGAGCGAGACGACGCCGGAGAATGGCGCAATTTCGTCGACGCCCCAGTCTTGCGCACAGACATCGATCGCATGGGGCGCGCGGATATTCGCAAGGCCCGAATGGGCGGTCCAGGCCGCGATTGAAGCGCGCGAGGCGGGGTCCGGATCGCCCGGCGCCCAGACGGCGCGCGGCAACGCCGCGGCGAAACAGACCGCATGCTCGCCCGTGCCGGAACCGACCTCAAGGACGGTCCCGTCATTTGCAAGGCGATCGGCGATCACCGCACGCACGACTTCCCGATTTCGCGCGGCGGAGGGCGAAAAAAGCCTCTCCCCGTCTTCAAGGCGGCCTTCGAGCGCTATATCTCTCGTCATCGGAAATCTCCTTGAACAAAGCTGGCCGCGCCCCCGCCGAATGGCCGGCTTATCCTGAACAGCTTGACCCGCCAAGGACGCAGAAACTTGCGCAGTGGGGATGGTTGAGCGCAACGGGGCGTGCAGCGGCCTTCAGGTCCGGCCCCATCTCGAAGCGCTCGTCATACGGAATTAGCGTGCAGGCGAGAACCGCCGGAGCCGGCGCGCCCTTGCGTTTGACGACCATTCGGCTGGTCGCGCACATGACGCTCGATGGGCTCTTGTCGAGGAGCGCCCAGCAATCGGTCGAAATTTCCGGCGGATCCGCGTCCTGCGACATCTCCGGAAAGATCACGAGCGCCGCGGGATCGGCGGCGTCAATCGGCAGGCCGCGCGCCTTGAAAAGCGCGTCGTAGCCGGCGCGCGCGTCATCCGGGTCTCGCACGCAAATGGCGCGGCCGGCGACCGATAGGCGCGCTCCCGCCCCGGCGAGCCAGTGCAATCCCTCAAGGGTTTTCTCGAACGCGCCCGATCCGCGCTCGCGGTCGTGACGATCCGCCGAATAATGATCAAGGCTGACGCGAATCCTCAGGGCCGGTCCCGCGCTTTCGATCAGCGCGCCAAGCCGGTCGCGCACGCTCGCGCGCAGCATCGGCGCCATCGCATTCGTCAGCACAAGGACCGCCAGCCCGGCGTCGAGGGCGTGCGCGGCCATGGCGATCATGTGCGGATTCATGAAGGGCTCGCCGCCCGTGAAGCCGATCTCACGCGCGCCGGCGGCCCTGGCGCCCTCAATGAACGGGGTCGCCTCGGCGAGGGTGATGTAAGCGAGACGGTCGTTGGCCGGACCCGATTCGATATAGCAATTCGCGCATTCAATGTTGCAGAGGGTCCCGGTGTTGATCCTGAGCGTCTCCAGCACCTTAAATGCCACGACGGCGCGCTGCGCGCCGTCGAGCGTGAATTCCGGATCTGAAAACTTCGCCGGGCGAGGGCCTGCGCCTGCCTGAAATCCGTCCAATTGATCTTCCCTGACGCTTCGTGCCTGAAGCGGCGAAAATGACGGCGCGCGCGCGGGGGAACAAGGCCGGGGACGGCTCCCCGGAGATCAAATCGGTGTGACCGCCCCTCGCCGCCCCGCCGGCCTCACCGAGGAGGCGCGACCGGCTCGCCCCAGGCGTCGTCGTCTTCATAGACCGGCTCGCCCCAGGCGCCGTCGTCTTCATAGACCGGCTCGCCGTCCGGTCCTTCGCGCAGATCGCGCGCGCCCTCAAGCGGCGCCCCGTCCTGCGGCGCGGGCGAGAGAGGGGCGAGGGCGGGAGCCGAGGCCCCGACGTCGTCGCGTCGGGCGAGGGCGGCGACGGCGTTCTGCAGGACCGCGGATTGGGGATTGTAGACCTTTTCGCGGAAGATGATGTCGACCGGCGAAACGTCCTCGCCGTAATAGGCCTTGTTCCAGTTGTGGCGAACTTTCAGGATCGCCCCTTCGAGGCTGACCCCGCCGTAAAGGCCGCGCGAGCGCGAAAAGGCGAGGATGTCGGTCGTCTGCGCCTTGGCCCCCGCGCCGATCGGCCCGGCCGCGACAGTCAAGTCCGCGCCGAGCTTGGCCGAGGTCGACAGGAGTTGCTCCATGCCGCGATTCGTCATGACGAGGAGGACGATCTCCGAGGCTTCGCCGCCGGCCTGGAGCCCGAACGAAAAGGCCCCGATGGTCATGAAGGTCGGCTGCGACCAGGCGCCGTCGTCATTACGCGCCAGCATGACCGCGTTGCCCGCGGAGCCGCCGAAAATGAATCCGGCGCGGATGGAATTCGGGATGACGACCATCGCCTTGGCGTCGTCGGACAGGCTCCACAACGCCTCGAAGGCGGTGTCCGCCGCGAAATAGTCGGCGGTTTCCGCGGCGCTGACGACGAGGCGTTCGGCTTTCTCGCGCTTTCCGGCGTGGGCGGCGTCGATTCCCGCAAAGGCGCCGAGCGCTAGAGAGAGGGCGAGGGCGATGACTGGCCTGATCATGGTGTTCCTCCAGTGGCTGCCTTGTCTGACTCGCAACCAACACGACACGTAAGACGGTTCGGCGCCCGAATCAGCGCCGTCCCGCCACAATGAGGTGAAATTTTGGATAGATTCTCACGCCGCCGCATCCGCACGACCTTGGATCGCGGGAAATTGCCGGCGGTCGACACCGGAGCAGCCGGCGCGACCGATTGAAAAGCCTGTGAAGCCGCGGCTTGACGGCTCGGATGAGCGGTCGGAAAGAGGGCGCATGTCGATGCCAGCTATCAAAATCGGGTCCCGGTCGAGCGCGATGGCCCTCGCCCAGACCAATCTCGTTTGCGACCGCCTCGCTGCGGCCCATGGCGGGCCGATCGCCGAGATCGCGCGATTCAAACCCCATGGCGACCGCGACCAGACCAGCCGCCTGGACGTCCACGGCGGCAAGGGCGGGGCTTTTGTCGCGGAGATCCGCGACGCGATCCGCGAGGGCTGGCTGCAGGCGGCGATGCATTCCCTGAAGGACATGCCGGGCGACGAGGAAACGCCGGGCCTCGTCATAGGGGCGGTGTTGAAGCGCGAGGCTGTTGAGGACGCACTGATCATGCGTCCCGGCCTTGACGTCGCGGCGGCGGCGGCCAGCGGGTTCGCGGGGCTGAAGATCGGAACGAACTCCGTCCGGCGGGCGGCGTTCCTGAAGCGCGACTACCCGGCGCTCGAAATCGCGCATTTTCGCGGCGCGGTCGACACGCGCCTGCGCAAGCTCGACGAAGGTCTGACCCAGAAGCTCCCGGACGGCGGCGAGGTGGGACCGGTCGACGCTATCATCGTCGCCAAATCGGGTCTTGAACGGCTGGGCCTCGACGACCGGATTTCAATGGTGCTTGATCCGGCGCGCTTCATCCCGGCGATCGGACAGGGGGTCGTCGCCGTCGAATGCGGCGCGCGGGACTGGGAGACGCGCGCGAAACTGGCCGAGATCGACGACCCGGAAACGCGCAAGACAATCGAGGCCGAACGCGAGATGCTCTGGATCCTGAACGGGCACTGCAACGCGCCCATCGCCGGGCGCGCCGAGATCGACGGACAGGTGCTGACGCTGCGCGGGGCGGTGTGCAGCCTGGACGGATCGACCGTCGTCGAAGCCTCGGCGACGGGCCCGGCCGAGCGCCCGCGCGAGGTTGGCCGGCGCGTCGGCCTCGATCTGATTGAAAGGGGAGCCGCCGGGATTATCGAAGAGGCCGCCCCTAGTCTTGGCTTAGGGTCTTGAACGCCGACGGTGCGCCGCTCGCCGTCATGCCGCTCGCCGTCACTGAGACGCTGATCAACCCGCGTCCTCCGCAGCGGACGCAGTTTCGTCCGCGGCGACCTCAGGCTCCGGAAACGGCACGGGGTCTTCAGAGAGGGAGCCCAGATAGGCGAGGATATCCGCGCGCTGGTCGTCCTTGCCGATTTTCTGGACCATGAGCGTCCCCGGAATATAGCTCTGCGAATTCTCCAGATACTTGTCCAGGCGCTCATAGGTCCATTCGCCGCCGAAGTCCTCCAGCGCCGAGGTGTAATTGAAGCCGCTCACGGCGGCGACCTGACGGCCGACGACGTTCCAGAGATTGGGACCGGCCCCGTTGGCGCCGCCCTCTTCGAAACTGTGGCACGACTTGCACAAGGCCGCCTTGCGCTCGCCGGCGCTCGCGGACGCGTCGGCGAGCAGGGTCCCAAGGCCGATCTCGGCAACAGGCGCCTCGTCGCCCGCTCCGTCCGTTTCGAACTCGATCGGATAGGCCAGCTTCAACTCGCCGCCGTGTCCGCCATGATGGCCGCCGCCGCCGATCAGCGAGGACGCCAGTTGCGGCAGGCCGAAGAAAAGCAGTAACGCCACCAAGACCGCCGCAGCCAGCTTGTTTCCGAAAAGGGGATCGTTCATGAATTCGCCTCGTCAAATTTTTGTGATCGGATAGCACCTTGCGCGGAGGATGCAATGCGGCGCGGGGCCACTTACCCGGTGCGGATGCCGGGGCCGCGCATGCCAGCGCCGAAGCGCCGCCCGATCGCCTGTCGAATCCGAGAGCTGGTTAATGTCAGACGCCGACGCAACCCGCGCCATGATCGCCTATCAGGGCGAGCCCGGCGCCTATTCCGAAATCGCCTGCATGACCTATGCGCCCGACTTCGCGCCGCTCGCCTGCGGCACGTTCGAGGAGGCCCTGCGACTTGTCGAGGAAGGCCGCGCCGAACGCGCCATGCTGCCGATCGAGAACTCCCTCGCCGGCCGCGTCGGCGACCTTCACCATCTCCTGCCGCAGTCCGATCTGTTCATCATTGCAGAGCACTTCCTCGCGATCCGCCACCAGCTTTTGGGGGCCCCGGGCGCGCGGCTTGAAGACGTGAAGATCGTGCGCAGCCACGCCATGGCTCTCGGCCAGTGCCGGAACGTGATCAACGAGTTGGGGCTGAAGGCCGAGATGGCGGGCGACACGGCTGGCGCCGGAAAGCGCCTCGCCGAATTGCGCCATGCGGACGAGGCGGTGATCGCGTCCGTGCGCGCCGCGGAGATATACGGGCTCGCGATCCTGAGGGAAAATGTCGAGGACGCCGGCCACAACACGACCCGTTTCATCCAGCTGGCGCGCGAGGCGATGGATGCGGCCCCGGACGGCGATCCTGTCGTGACAAGCTTCATCTTCGAGGTGAGGAATATCCCCGCCGCCCTTTACAAAGCCATGGGCGGTTTCGCGACGAACGGCGTCAACATGACGAAGCTGGAGAGCTACCAGCTCGACGGTTCCTTCAGCGCGACGATGTTCTACGCCGACGTAGAAGGCCATCCCGAAGACGACAATGTCCGCCTCGCGCTGGAAGAGCTCAGCTTTTTCTCGTCTCGCCTGAAAATCCTCGGCGTCTACAAATCCGCGCGGGAGCGCTGACAGGTGGTCGACGCTGCCTGCTGTCGGCGCCTTGGCCCATGGTCTCTTGTTCCGTCAGTGTCTCTTGTTCCTTCATTGCGCAAGCGATCGCATCCGCGTTCTTCGGCCTGTTCGAAATCAGACCGCCAACCGGCTTTGCGATGCATGACAACAAGGCCAATGTCGCCCCGGGGCTCGAGGACCCGCTGGCTTCAGGGGCTCGACACGACCTCGACGACCGCGAAGGGCGTTCCGTCAATTGTCCGAAACAGCGGCTCGCCGCCGAGAACGGTGTTCACGGTGGCGTAGGCGAAGCGGTCAATGCCGGCCGTCAGCGCATGGTCGGCGATCTGGTCTCCCGCCGCATAGCGGAAATCCTGGTCGAATTTGAAGTGCTGAATGATCAGGTGGCTATTGAGGGCGGCGAGGGCCCCGTTGATGAAAGTATTGTATACGTCGTAATCGAAACTGTCGCCAAGAAACAAAATCGTTCCCCCCGATTTCACGAACGCATCGAGCGCGCGGATCTCGCCTGCGGTAAATGCATCGCTCGGCAGGAATGAAACGAACAGGTCGGCGTTGGAAAGGTCCGTTCCCGACACGAGCGCATGGGACGCCAGAAGCTTGGCGGAAACGCCCGGCAGGCTCCTGTAGTACGTCGCTATCGAACCCGCGCCGGCGATGATGAATTCAGAACCCTTGTTGGCGGTTTTCTGAATGACGACGCCGTCGCCGTCGCCGAGGATGTTCGAAAAGAACATTGCGTTTCCGCGCGTCGTCGGCGCGACGCCGAAACCGTCGAGCGGGTTGGCGATGTTCACATCGGCGACGACGATGACGGCCCCGGCGGTTTCCTCGAAGCCCCGCGCGGCGAGCGATGCGCTTTGCTGAATCGAGGACGGCGTCGCCGGAGCGCGCAGCGCCTCGGACGGCGATTTCACCGGACCCAGAAAGGAAAGACCCGCCGCCGCGGTCGCCGCAAAAGCCAACGCCATGAGGTTGCGGCCATTAGAGCGGGAGCGGGCCCCTGGCGCCTTTCTGTTCGGATCCGCCGCGCTCCGGGGGGATTGCGCGACCGGCGCGCCGTCGACCGCGACGGCTTCCACCGCCAACCGGTAACCGCGCTTCGGAACGGTTTCGATGTAATCGCGCCCGCCTGGCGCCATCGCCAGCGTCCGGCGCAGGATCGAGATGACCCGGGTCAGGCTTTCGTCGCCGCCGGTTCCGTCGGGCCAGACCTCGTCGATCAGCGCGGCCCTCTCCAGCACCATGCCCGACGCGCCGACGAGCGCCAGCAGCGCTTCAACGACTTTCGGCTCCAGATGAACATGCTCGCCGCCATAGCT
>CAZBOC010000114.1:0-8899 GCA_964493225.1 uncultured Caulobacterales bacterium
GTGTCTGAGCTAGAAGCGTCTTTCCCGAGCCGGTCGGCCCGACAAGCAGAATGTTGGATTTGGCGAGTTCGACGTCGTTGTTCTTCGAAGCGTGATTCAAGCGCTTGAAATGGTTGTGCACGGCGACCGACAACACGCGCTTGGCGTAGGCCTGGCCGATGACATAGTCGTCAAGAACCTTGTGGATCTGCTGCGGGCTGGGAACGCCGTCGCCGGCTTTGACCAGCGACGTCTTCGATTCCTCGCGGATGATGTCCATGCAAAGCTCAACGCATTCATCGCAGATGAACACGGTCGGCCCGGCGATCAGCTTGCGCACCTCGTGCTGGCTCTTGCCGCAGAACGAGCAGTAGAGCGTGTTCTTTCCGTCGCCGCCGCCGCTTTTTCCACTCACCTTGCTCACGCTAACTCCACTTCTTATCCCGCACGGGCCAGATTAGGCCGCTGATATTTTCATTTTCCAAAGAGGATCGCGGCTTCTCGACCTTATTGTCAACTGCTACGCGGGCGAGCCCCGCCCGGGTCAGAAAACGAAACTCCCAGCTCATACTCGATTCATGCCGCCTCGGTTCTCGCCGCGGCGAGCCGGAGAGGGCTTCAACGTCACGGCCCTTCCCGCAACCGCTGCGGCCGGGAGAGGAGCCCGACCGACCGCCCCTGCGGCGCTCAAACGTGCACGAAGGGCGCCATCGTCGCCGTTCGCGGGGTTATTCGACCATACTGCGGCCGGTTCGATCAAGTAAGGATTAATTCCCTATTCCAGCACCTTAATCTCAATCATCCACTCCCGGCTGCGCACGCTTGTCGAGCACCTTGTCGATCAGGCCGAACTCGACGGCTTCATCGGGCGTCATGAAGTGGTCGCGATCAAGGGTCGTTTCAATCGTCTCGTAGCTTTGGCCGGTGTGCTCGACATAGATCTCGTTGAGCCGGCGCTTGGTCTTGATGATGTCCTGGGCGTGCCGCTCGATATCCGAGGCCTGGCCCTGAAAGCCGGCCGATGGCTGGTGAACCATAACGCGGGAGTTCGGCAGCGAAAAGCGCAAGCCCTTCTCCCCTGCGGTAAGAAGCAAGGATCCCATGGACGCGGCCATGCCGACGCACATCGTGGACACGCCCGGGCGGATGTATCGCATCGTGTCGTACATCGCGAGACCGGAAGAAACCGATCCGCCGGGGGAGTTGATGTAGAAAGCGATCTCCTTTTTCGGATTGTCGGCTTCCAGAAACAGAAGCTGCGCGACGATCAGCGTCGATACGGCGTCGTGGACGGGACCGGACATAAAGATGATCCGCTCCTTCAACAGCCGCGAGTAGATATCGAACGAACGCTCGCCGCGGCTTGTCTGCTCAACGACCATCGGCACGAGGGTGTTCATGTAAATATCGTGGGGGTCTTTCATCGTGTTTTCTTCCACCTTTGCCCGCGCCGAAGGTCCGGCGACCACCATCGCGACTACAGCTTAAAATCCGCATCGCTTCAATTGAAGCGATCGTCAACATGGGGGCGCGCGAAACGATCCGCAAACCCCTGACGCTCGCCAGCCGCCGCGCATCCAAGCCTAACCTCGGACGATTAACCGAGCGTTAGACTTCGAACCGGGGACATACAAAGCCGTTTCGACAACTTTAACAAACCCTCGGCTGCGATGGGCGGGACGTTTTTCCCCAAGACCCAGCCGGGGCGCCGGTCCGACGCCCGGAAAACGGGCCGCGGCTCAGACTTCGACTGCGCCCTCTTCGCCCTCGGGATCCTGGAAAAGTTCCTCTTTGGACACCGCCTTGTCCGTGACCTCGGCGCGTTCGAGAATGTAGTCCACGACCTTCTCTTCGAAGAGCGGCGCCCGGATTTGCGCGATCGCCCCGGGGTTCTGCTGATAGAACTGCAGCACCTGCTGTGGCGAAACGTCCTGTCCCTGCATCTGCATAATCTGCGCTTCGCGCATCGCCTGCTGCTGTACGGCCTGCTGCAGTTCGCTGGTCGGCACCTCGACCTCGGCCCGCTTGCCGATCTCGGCCAGGACGAGGCCGAGCCGGACGCGGCGCACGGCGATCTTACGGTACTCCTCGCGGAGTTCGTCCTCGCTTTTGTCCTTGTCCTCTTCGTCTCGTTCCGCGCTCTCGACCTGACGCCAGATCTGCTCGAACTCGGCGTCGACCATGCCCCTCGGCAGATCAAAATCGTGCGCCGCGTCGAGCTTGTCCAGCAGAGCGCGCTTCACATGGCCGCGTGAATGCTGTTTGAACTCGTTCTCCAGTCGCTCCGTGATGCGCCTTTTCAGATCCTCGAGGTTTTCAAGACCGAGTCTCTCGGCGAGCGCGTCGTCGATGGCGATTTCGTCCGGTTTCTTCACCTCGTTGACGTGCACGTCGAAAACCGTCTCCTTTCCGGCCAGTTCCGAGGCCCCGTATTCCTCGGGGAACGTCACTTTCACTTCGAGGTCCGCGCCCCCCTTCGCGCCGACCAGCTGTTCCTCAAAGCCCGGAATGAAGCTCTCCGAGCCGATGACGAGATCGTGTCCCTCGCCGCGCCCGCCTTCGAATTCCTCGCCGTCGAGCTTTCCGACGAAATCGATATTGACCATGTCGCCGGCTGCGGCCGCCTCGTCCGGTCCGCGGGCCGTGTAGGAGCGTTGTTGTTCTGCAAGATTCTTCAGCGCCTCCTCGACATCCTCCTCCGGCACCTCCGCCGTCGGCCGCGTCAGTTTCAAACCCGCGACATCGGCGGGCTCGAAAGTGGGCAGGATCTCCGCATGGACATCGTAATCGAGGTCCGCTTCGCCGGCGACGACCGCCTCCATGTCGCTCTTGAAATGGGGATGCGGCTCGGCGGCGGGCTTGAGGTCGCGCTCTTCGAAGGCCTTGCGGCTCGTCTCGGTCACGAGTTCCTGGACGATCTCGCCCATCATTCCCTTGCCGTACATTTTCTTGAGAAACGAGACCGGCGCCTTGCCCTTGCGGAAGCCCTTCAAATGGACCTCGCCCTTGATCTCCTCGAGCTTGGCGGTCAGCTTCTCGTCAAGCTCGCTCGCCGCCACCCTGACGTTGAATTTGCGCTCGAGCCCTTCGGCGCTGACTTCGGTGACTTCCATGATCCCACTCTTCTGTTCGCTTTCGGACGACGGCGCGTCCTGATTTTTCGATCAAACAGGACCTTTTCACGTCGACCGGCGAGCGCCGCGCAAGAGGCCTTGTCAAACCCGTTACCTGACCCGCCGTCACATGACGGGCCGTGTGCTTGTCCGGCCCCTCAAACCTCGGGGCCACTATGTGCGGATGGTGCGGATGAGAGGACTTGAACCTCCACGCCTCGCGGCGCCAGAACCTAAATCTGGTGCGTCTACCAATTCCGCCACATCCGCTTGCCGAAGCGCGCTTCTATAACAGAGGCGTGCGCGATGTCGAGCGCAAAGGCCGCGGCGCTTCAATCCTCGCGCCCTGGCGCGTCGCCCGAGGCGGCGGACCGTCTCGGCGGGGCGAGGAGGGCGCGCAAAACGCCGGGCAGCGCGCTCGGCAGGTCCTCGGAGATCAGACCCGGACCGATCGCGCGCGCGCACGCGCCATGCAGCCAGACGCCGGCCGAAGCCGCCTCGAAGGCCGGCATCCCCTGCGCGCGCAGGCCGGCGACGATCCCCGCCAGCACGTCGCCCGAGCCCGCCGTCGCGAGGTCGGGCGGCGCGTTCGTGTTGATCGCGGCGCGCCCGTCCGGGGCGGCGACAACCGTATCGGCGCCTTTCAGAACCACGACGCAGCCGGCGCGCGCCGCCGCGCTGAGCGCCGCGCCGAGGCGTTCTTCCGGGGCCTTGATGCGACCTGAGAAGAGCCGCATGAACTCGCCGGGATGAGGCGTGATCACGTCCCCCGGTCCCAAAGCGTCGAAAAGCGCCTCGCCCGCGCCCTCAAAACTCGTCAACGCGTCCGCGTCGAGCACCGCGCCTGCCGCGCCCTGCAGTATGGCGAGCGCTTTCGCGCGCGTCGCTTCGCCGACGCCGGCGCCGGGCCCGAAAAGCGCGGCCCTTATTCGCGGATCGCCCAGCGCCTGGCCGACATGGGCGGGCGTTTCCGCGACGCGGACCATCAGCGCCGTGGCATGGGCGGCGCATTCATCGGCCGCGCTGGCGGGCGCGTAGAGCGTGACGAGACCCGCGCCGGCGCGCAGCGCCGCCGTCGCCGCGAGGCGCGCCGCCCCGGTCGCCAGGCGCGGTCCGGCGAACACCGCGACGGCCCCGCGCGAATATTTGTGAGACTGAAAAGTTGGCCTGCGGAACGCCGCGCCCCAAAGTTGCGGCGCGTTTTCCGCGGTCGTCGCGCCGAGCCCTTGAAGGACGCTCGCGTCGATCCCGATGTCGACGACTTCGATATCGCCGCAAAGCGCGCGCCCCGGAAAGAGAACGTGGCCGGGCTTCTTTGCAAGGAAGGTGACCGTCTTCGCCGCCTGGACCGCCGCGCCCGCGACGCCGCCCATGACGGCGCCGGTGTCAGCATCAACGCCGGAGGGGATGTCCACGGAAACGACCGGCGCCGGCGCTTTGTTCATCCGTTCAGTGATCGACGCCGCTTCGCCCTCGATCGCGCGGGAAAGCCCCGTCCCGAACAGGGCGTCGACGATCAGACCGGCGCCGTCGAAAAAATCAGGCGTCAGCCTTTCGACGGCGTCGTCGAGCCTCGAGGCCATGGCGGCGGCGTCGCCTTGCAGTTTCTCGCGATCGCCGAGGAGGCCGACGCGCACGGACCATCCCGCCTCCTTCAGACGCCGGGCGACGACGAAACCGTCCCCGCCATTATTGCCGGGACCGCAGGCGATCGCGGCGGAGCGTTTCTCCCAGCCGCGCAGGATCGCGGCCGCGACGCCGCCGCCGGCTTTTTCCATCAGCGCTTCGCCCGTCGCGCCGGCCTCGATTGCGGCTTCCTCCGCCCGCCGCATTTGCGCCGCGGTGATTATAAACGACATGATCGCCCCTGTAATTTTTCCGATATGGAGCTATTCTCCCGATCCCGTGATATGGCTCGCGCCGACGTCTGAGTTGAGACGGTCGGGGCGTGGGAGAGCTCATGAAGAAAATCGAGGCCATTATCAAACCATTCCGGCTCGACGACGTGAAGGAGGCGCTTCACGATATCGGCCTGCAGGGCATGACCGTGGTCGACGTCCGCGGTTTCGGTCGCCAGAAAGGGCACACGGAGCTTTATCGCGGCGCCGAATACGTCATCGACTTTCTGCCCAAAGTGAAGATCGAGATCGTGGTCGAGGACGGGCTCGTCGACGACGCCATCACCGCGATCGCAGAGGCCGCCCATTCCGGGCGCATCGGCGACGGGAAAATCTTCATCACCCCGGTCGAGGACGCTGTCCGCATTCGAACGGGCGAGCGCGGCGCGGAAGCGATCTGAGGCCGCCCGAGGCCGCCGCAGCGGGGGGCGGAGATTTCTTAACCCGCCGCCATTAAGGAAAGCGCGCCGACCGCCATGCAAAGCGACGTTGTGCATTTGGACGAACATCGACCCGAGACCGTCGCAAGACAGATCTTCACCGCCGCCAAGCCGGAGGGCGCGGAAACCATCTCGGTTTCTGAATTCTGGGCGGCGCTCGAACGCAGCGGCGTCAGCAGATACGACCGCCGCCTGAAGGAGACGCTGAAAAACGCCAGCCAGCGCGAAGAAGGCGGCAGGCTCGATTTTTCCGCATTCCGGGATCTGATTTCGCGCGAAAACGCGACGCTCGTCCATCGCGCGCTCGCCGGCGACCTGGTGGTTCCGGATTTCGTGGATTTCCGAAACCGGCTGGCCAATATCTTCGAATATTGCCGGGAAATCCGCACCGGGGCTGTCGCGGACTATATTCCGCAGCTCGCCCGCGTCGATCCCGACGCCTACGCCCTCGGCGTTTGCACCGTCGACGGACAGCAATTCACCCTTGGCGACGATGAGGAAACCTATTGCATCCAGTCCACCTGCAAGCCGGTCAACTATGCGATCGCCCTCGACACCGTCGGCCGTCAGACGGTGCATTCCCATGTCGGGATCGAACCGTCGGGGCGATCCTTCAACGAACTGACCCTCAACAATGACGGGCTTCCGCATAATCCGATGATCAACGCCGGCGCGATCATGTGCGCCTCGCTGATCAAGCCGAAACTGTCTCAGGCCGACCGCTTCGACTACGTCATGAGCGTCTGGCGTTCGCTTTCGGGCGGCAGGCGCCCGGGCTTCGACAATTCGGTGTATCTTTCGGAGAAGGAGACGGCGGACCGCAATTTCGCCCTCGCCTATTTCATGCGCGAGAACAACGCGTTTCCTCCGGACACGAACCTCGGAAACACGCTCGATTTCTACTTCCAGTGCTGCTCAATCGAGGTCGACGTCGGGCGGATGGCGAGCGTCGCGGCGACGCTCGCCAATGGCGGCGTATGCCCCCTCTCCAACCAGCGCGTGTTCCAGAGCGAGACCGTCAAGGACTGCCTCTCCCTGATGTATTCCTGCGGCATGTACGACTTCTCGGGAGAGTACGCCTTCACCGTCGGCATTCCGGCGAAATCCGGCGTCTCCGGCGCGCTTTACATGGTCGTGCCGGGCGTGTGCGGCATCGCGCTGTGGAGCCCGCGCCTCGACAAGCTCGGCAACACGGTCCGGGGCGTTGAATTTTCAAAACAGCTCGTCAGCGTCTTCGCATTTCACAACCACGCCAACATGGTGGCCGATCATCGGCTGATCGATCCGCGCAAATCCGCTATCGAGCGGGACGCGGACGAAGCCGCCCATCTTTGCGCGGCGGCCGCGCGCGGCGATCTTGGCGAACTGCGGCGGCTCATCGCCAACGGCGTCGACCTCGGCCGGTCGGACTATGACGGGCGCACCGCTATGCACCTCGCCGCCAGCGTGGGGCGCGACTCCATCGTCCGCTTCCTGATCGATAGCGGCGCCGACGCCCTCGGGCGGGACCGCTGGGGAAACACCCCCATAGACGACGCGCGCCGCGCAAAGCGCCCGGATATCGTCACGCTACTCGAAACGGCGGCGGCGGGCGGTCCGGATCGCAGCGAAATCGCCTGACGGCGGCGGGGAGTTTGCTGCGCCGCGCAATTTTCTTGAAAACCTCTTGATTCCTGATAGCGTTTTGTTGCGCTGCATGAAAACGCTAGGCGAGAATATGCGACGCCGCGCGTCGCCAGAAAAAGCAGGAGATCCCAATGGCCGCCGACGCCGTCCTCAAGAAGATCAAAGATCAGAAGATCAGGTTCGTCGACCTGCGCTTCACCGACCCGCGGGGCAAGTGGCAGCACGTCACCTTCGACGTCAGCATGGTGAACGAGGATTTCATGAGCGACGGGGCGATGTTCGACGGCTCGTCCATCGCCGGCTGGAAGGCGATCAATGAATCTGACATGATCTTGATGCCCGACGCGGCGACCGCCGTCGTCGATCCCTTTTTCGCCCAGGAGACGCTGGCGGTTTTCTGCGACATCCTCGAGCCGGCCACGGGTCAGCCTTATGGCCGCGACCCCCGCTCGACGGCTAAGGCGGCTGAGGCCTATCTCGCTTCAACCGGAATCGGCGACACCGCCTATTTCGGTCCGGAAGCCGAGTTCTTCGTTTTCGACGACGTGCGCTGGTCGGTGGAGCAGAACGCGACAGGCTTCTCGATCGACAGCGTCGAGGGTCCCTATAATACGTCGACGGACTACGAGACGGGCAATCTCGGCCACCGACCGGGGCCCAAGGGCGGCTATTTCCCCGTGCCGCCGGTCGATTCCGCGCAGGACATGCGCTCGGAAATGCTCGCCGTCATGAACGAAATGGGCATCGAGCCGGAGAAACACCACCACGAGGTCGCCCCGTCCCAGCATGAGCTGGGGATGAAATTCTCCACGCTGACGACCATGGCCGACCGCATGCAGATCTACAAATACATCGTCCAGCAGGTCGCGGCGGGCCACGGGAAAACAGCGACCTTCATGCCCAAGCCCGTCTATAACGACAACGGCTCCGGCATGCACGTCCACCAGTCGATCTGGGCGAGCGGCAAGCCGACCTTCGCCGGCGATCGCTATGCGGATCTTTCCGAGACCTGCCTTTATTATATCGGCGGCGTCATCAAACACGCCCGCGCGATCACCGCCTTCGCGAATGCGACGACGAACAGCTACAAGCGGCTCGTTCCCGGCTTTGAAGCGCCGGTCCTGCTCGCCTATTCGGCCCGCAACCGGTCGGCTTCGGTGCGCATTCCGTGGGTGTCCTCGCCGAACGGCAAACGCATCGAGACGCGCTTCCCCGACGCATCGGGCAATCCCTATTACATCTTCACCGCGCTCCTGATGGCCGGCATTGACGGCATCGAGAACAAGATCCATCCGGGCGATCCGATGGACAAGGATCTTTATGATCTGCCGCCGGAGGAGCTGAAAGACGTGCCGACGGTCTGCCACTCCCTGCGCGACGCGCTTTCCGCGCTCGACGCCGACCGTGAATTCCTGAAAAAGGGCAACGTTTTCAACGACGACCAGATCGACGGTTACATCGCCCTGAAGAGCGAGGAAGTCACGCGCTTCGAAACGACGCCCCACCCGGTCGAATTCGCGATGTATTACTCAGTCTAGGGAAAAGACGACAAGCGGGGAAAGGCGGGCCGACCCGCCCGCCTTTTTGTCTCTGCGAGGGCGCCGCGCCGCCGCCTGCTCGCGTCCTGCTCCTGAAATTTCCGATCGCGAAATCGCCCGCTTCCTGCGCAGCCTTGGCGGGCGCGGATTTGAACTAAGCGCCGACGAAGCCGACGGACGCCTCGCCGCGTCCCGCCAGTCTTGTCCGCGCGAGCAAGAGCCCTAGCGAACGACCGCCCTCGCCTGGCGCGCCTTGCGCCGCCGGCTGGCCGCACCGAGCCCGAGGCCGCCGACGAGCAGCAGCG
>CAZBOC010000115.1:0-8861 GCA_964493225.1 uncultured Caulobacterales bacterium
CGAAGGCGAAGACGTCCGCGCCGTTCCCGCCCGTTAGCGTGTCGGAACCGCCCCGCCCGTTGATCACGTCGTCGCCGTCATTCCCGTTCAGGACGTTGGCGCCTGCGTCGCCCGAAATCGTGTCATCAAAAACGCCGCCATTGAAATTCTCGATCGAAATCAGCGTGTTCGTGTCCGCGCCCGCGATCGCCCGGCCGGCCTCAAGGTCGGCGTCGACGCCGGATCCCGCCTGGTTGAAGAGCGCCGTGTCGATCCCGTCGCCGCCGTCATAAACGTCGTTGCCGGCAAAGGCGTGGAACGTGTCGTCGCCGCCCCGCCCTTCGAGCACGTTCGCCTCTGCGTTGCCGAAAAGGCGGTCGTCGAATTCGGTGCCGATGACGTTCTCGATATCATTCGCGGCGACATTGAAGGTCTCCGCGCCGCCGTCCACGACGCCGATATTGCGCACCGCGCCGGTCTGGCTGAGGCCGGGGTTCGGCGCGCCGCCAAATTCCGTGTCGAGATCGACGAAGACGCCTTCGCCGACGCCGGAAAGATCGAGCGTGTCGCCGTTGGCGCTGTCGGCGACGTTTGCGTTCCCGTCCGCGCCGCCGTCGAAAAGGCCGTCGTCAATCGCGCCGATGATGAGGTCGTCGCCTTCGCCGCCATCGAGCGTGTCGACGCCCGCGCCGCCATCGAGCACGTCCGAACCGCCAAGCGCCTGGATCACATCATCGCCGCCGAGACCGTTCAGGACTTCCGCGGCGTCCGAGCCGACGATCGTATCGTTTCCGTCCGTCGGCGCATTGGGATCAACGTCATCATCATCCTCGCCGTCGAAGGCGCCCGCCGCCGCCGCGACGCCGACGCCGCCCGCGAGAACGCCCGCGCCGATGAGGAGCGCGTTGTCGGCGATGAAGTTTCCCGCCCCGTCGAGGAGGCCGGCTTCCGCGAGCGCGCTCTCGGCGATGAACACCTCCCCGCCCTGTTCGACGACGTCGCCAGCCGGGATGCGGACGACGCGGCCGTTTTCAAGGACGAGTTCAAGGGAGCCGTCGGAGAGCTGTTTGTAGCGGGCGACCCCCTCGAGGGAGGCGACGCTTTTGTAATCGCCGCCGGAAGCGGACTGGGCGTTCGCGGCGCTCGAAAGGCCGATCACGCCGCCGGCGGCGGCGAGGCCGGCCGAGGATTTCTTAACATTTCTCAAAGACTTCGACTTCATGGGGGCGCCCCTCCGTTAGCTGTGCTGCTCATGCACGTGATCAATCAACGAGCCTGCACGGCTCATAGCTCTAAACGCGGCGCGGCCGGATTTATTCGGCCGCGCTCGACGAACGGGCGCATCGGCCGGCGGCCGGCTCAAATCTCCGGCGGCGCTTTTCCTCTGTATCGTGATCATATTGCACCCGCCCTTCATCGGTCCGAGAGATGCGCGAGGCGACGCCGGGCCGCATGCAGTCGGCTCATGACGGTGCCGATCGGCGTTTCCATAAGGTCCGCCGCCTCGCGGTAGCTGAAGCCTTCGCCATAGACGAGCGTGACGGCGACGCGCTGTTCCGCTGGCAGACGATCGATCTCGGCGAGGACCTGCCGGTGGTAGGTCTGTTGCTCCGGCGAGTGGTTTTCCCCAGCCGCAGGCTCGTCGCAATCGTCGATATCAAGCATTTGTGATGCGGCGGGCCGGCGGATTTCGGAGCGCCAGAGGTTCAGCATGAGCGTGAAACCCCACCGATCGAGATGCGTTCCGGGCTCGTAACGGTGGGCCCGGGCGAGCATTCGCACGCAGGTCGTCTGTACGAGATCCTCCGCCTGGTCGTGCCGCCCTGTCAGGCTGAGGGCGAAGCGCCAGAATCGCGGCAGCAGCGCCTCCAGGCCGCGGCGAATTTCGTCAGTACTTTGATCACACATGCCCCTCAAGTCGTTCGACCCGGGCGGCCGGTTCAAAGAAAGTTACGAAACATCCGTTGCGGGCGAGACCGCGCCCCGATGCTCGCAAGACCGCCGATGCGCGGCCTTCGCGAACCGGGCTGGGCGTTCCGGGTCAGCTGTCGCGGCCACGCGCGGCCGGAGAGGCGTTCTCGCATCCCTCCGGGGCCCCGATCAGTCCCGCGCCGAAGACCGGGTCGGCGCCGGGCGGGCCGAGGTCACGAGCATTTTTCGCGATGGCGGCGCGCGCGAGCCGCGCCGAGCGCGCCCTTTTCGCCGCCGTGTCTGCGGCGAAGCGCGCGGTCACGAACGGGGCTGCGATCGACGTTCCGGACACGAACCGGGGGTCGCCTCCCGCCCCGAGGAGAATGTCCACGCCCGGCGCCGCGAAATCGACATGCGATCCGCGCACTGCATTTTTATAAATGTCACCGGCGACATCGACTGCGGTCACGGCGATCACGTCCCTGAAGGCGGCCGGGTAACGCGGCGGGGAGTCCGGCCCGTCATTGCCGACAGCGGCGACAAGCACGAGGCCAGCGTCGCTGGCGCGCTGCACCGCGCGGTCGAGAATCTTGTTGTAGGGTCCTGCGAGACTGAAATTCACGACGCTGACGCCGGACTTCAGCATCCAGTCGATCGCGATGACGAGCGAATCGACGCCGGCCGAGGCCGTCTCCTGGCTGTCCATGGCGATCACCGCCGCGCTGTAGAGCTGCGCGCCCTGAAGCCGGCCGCGCCCGACGAGCAACTCGGCGATCGCGGTTCCGTGCTCCGTCAGCAGGCGGTTTCGACCGCCGCGGGCAAAATCCGCCTCGATGATTTCCGCGCCCTCAAGGCCCGGGGCGGAAGCGTCGACCCGCGCGTCGATCATCCCGATGCGCACATGGGTCGGGCAACCGGCGGCCGGCCAGCCGATCATGGGCCCCGCATAGTCCGCCGAGGTGGCGACCGGCTCGCCCGCGGCCGGCGGACGGGCGGCGAAGGTCTGGAGGCGGTAGCTGTTGTTCAGGCTCGCCGACGCCGGCGGCTCGGTCGGATCCGCCATGGACTGGATTCGGTAGCGATGGTTGACGCCCGCCGTCACGCCAGGGGCCATGCTTTCCAGCTCCCGGATCGCCGCAGAAGCGCTCGCGCCCCGCGGTATGCGGAACGTCATCACGATCATGTCGAGGCCCAACAGGGTTTCTCGCCGCAACAGGCGATAACCACGCTTCGAAGCCTTGCGCGACAGCGTTGCGGCGGAATCGCGGGAGCCGACGAGGACCACGATCTCGCCCGCATCGACGACTTCGCGCGAGTCGCGATCGATTATGCGCTGCGCCGGCGGGTCGAGCACGGTCGTCTCGCACCCGCCGACGAGCATGAGCGCCGCCGCCATGAGCGTTTGCAGCCGCGCAATCGGAAAATTCACTCGCAACGCCTTTCATTGCCTCCGGACCGACGCCCAAAAACCGCCGCCGACAAACCCTTCGTCGCGCCGGCGACAGCGCGGGTTCAAAAATCGCCCCGAGCGATGCGGACCCGCCTTAAAGCGACCGGCTTACGGCCAGCCAGACCCGGTTCGTATCCTCCGCGAATGCATCCGCCCAGTAGGTCGCATATTCGAGCGTAACGGTCGCGCCAAAAATGCTCGCGCGCAGGGCGAGGTCCACCTCGTCCCCGTAATGCGCCGCGCCCCTTTCGGCGTTGAAGCGATGGTAGCGCGCCAGCGCCGAGACGCCGCGCAGGGGGCCGACGGCGCCGAGCCGCCAGCGCGCCTCGGCGGCGAGGTCGGCGACGCCGTTGATCGGAGTCGTCAGGAAAACGTCTGCGGCGCCCTGAAACTTGTGCAGCGTGCCGATCGGCGCCTGAAAGGCGTCCTGCCCGCCCGCCCCGAGGACCTCGTATCGCAGACCCGCCGAGACCGGCCCGGCCCCGACCATGGCCCCGGCGAGCCAGTAGTCCGCGGCGTATTCGTTCGGATTGCCGGCGAAATCGCGCTGGCGGGCGTAGGCCCCCTCCCAGGCGACGTCCCAGCCGCCCGGGCCCGGATTGCTCGTCCAGCGTCCGTCGACGCGCATGCCGGTCGTCACCGAGGAGGCGGCGTCGTCCTCCATGCCGCGCGGGCCCGCGCCGAGATCGAATGCGTAGTGGAACGCCGTCAGCCGTCCGACGGGCGAGGATGCGCTCGCATTGACGTAGTAGGAATCCCCCTTGAACTTTCCGGAGGGATTGCGGCCCGAAAGGATCCGATTGACCTGGCCGAAATAGCCGGCGTCGAGCGCAATGGGGCCGAGGGCCTCGGTGAAGATTCTCACCCCGTCATAGGTCTGCTCGTTCTGGCGGAAGGCGACCGGGCCGAGGAAACGTTCGTCGTCGAGGGAGATGCTCTGACGCCCGCCGGTAATCTCCGTATATGGAATAATTGTCGTGGCGAGCAGGAAGCGGTTCAGCTCGCCGAATTCCGGGTCGGGGATCGCCGGGCGGTCGACGGCGGCGTTGATCCCGTCATTGTAATCGTCGACGATCGCGCCAAGGCCCTCGAACTCGGCGAGCAGGCGCCAGTCGCTCGACGGCGCGACCTCGAGGCCGGCGCGCACCCGAAAGGTGAGCGCGGAGGAATTTGCGGCGAAGCCCTCGTCTTCGGCGAACTCGTAGCGCAACCGCGCCTGCGCGATAAGATCGAGGTCAAATCCATCGCCCTTCAGCGTCACGGGGCTCCCTTCGGCGTTCTGGGCGGGGGTCTGAGCCGCGTTCCGGGCGGGGGTCGGCTGCGCCCGCGCCGACGCCGCCGGGCACAGGCTGAATACCGCCGTCCACAAAACGGTGGCCCGTAAAACGAGGGCGAGGGTTCGGGGCTGCCGGCAGGGGTCGGCCGCTGCTCGTCGCGCCGCGATACGCCAGTTGTCAGCCAAGGCAAGCCCTCCCCCGGAGGCCGCCGGACGCGATCCCGGGCCGTCTCGGATAGCATGGGATATCCCGCCTGTGTCAATAAATTGAACCTCACAAGACGTTGAAGCGACTATAGTGGTGTCGACGAAAGCGGGGACGCGCCGAGTGAATGAAGGATGCGCCAGGCATGACGGATGAAAAGCTCAAGGACGCGGTCCCGGATTACGTCAGGGGCCGATTGTCGGACGCGGAACGGCGCGCCGTCGAGGCGGCGGCCGAAGCCGACCCGTCGCTTGCGGCCGAGATAAGACTGTTTGAGAAAATCGCCGAGCAATACGCCGCCGACCGCGAGCCCGGCGCCGCCGACGAACTCGGCTGGGCGCGTCTCGCGCGCGCGATCGACGCCGAAACCTCTCCCGGCGAGACGTCGGGCGCCGGGGCAGGCGGCGCGAAGGTCTCGCGACGGTGGCGTTACGCCGCCATCCTGTTCGGCGTCCTCGCGCTTGGACAACCGGCCTTCCAGGCCCTGCGCGGCGACGGCGAAGACGGCGACGCGCGTTATGTAACGGTCTCGGAGGAAGTCAGCGACACCCACGCCCTCAAGGTCGGTTTCGTCGCGGACGCGCGCGCCGGGGAGATCCGCGCGCTTCTCGAGCGCAGCCGCGGCGAGATCGTCGCGGGCCCGAGCGCCCTCGGCCTCTACCGCGTCAGCTTCGCGAGCGCCGAAGCAAAAGACGCCGCCCTGCAATCGTACCGTGACGAAAAGAAGATCGTCATGACGGTCGGAGAGGAGTGAGCCCATCGCCTCGGCGCGCCCGCCGCCGCGCCGTCAGCCTTCGCTGAGCTTTGCAAGGCAGTGCATCAACAGTCTCTTGGCGTGGTGGATCCTGGTCTTGACGGTCCCGACGGGGCAATTCTCGATTTCGGCGATCTCCGCGTAGGCGAGGTCCTGGAAAAAGGCGAGGTGAAGGACGGCGCGGTGTTCGGCCCTCAGTTCGGCCATGCAGGCTTTCAATCGCGCCGCCTCTTCCAGCGCCTCCGTCACGGCGAGCGGATCCGGAGCCTCGTCCGGGACCTCCGCGTCGGGCTCGCCAAGGGGCGTTCGTGATTTCTGCCGTATACGATCGACCGCCTTGTTGCGCGCTATATTGTACAGCCAGGACTTCACGGACGAACGCCCCTCGAAGCGCCCCGCGCCGCGCCACACCTCGAGCATCGCCTCCTGCACGATGTCCGCCGCCTCGAAGGGATCGGCGAGCCGGAGCGCGACGAATTTCTGCAGCGAACCCGAATGGCGCTCGTAGAATGCGCGCATCGCCCGCTTGTCGCCGCCGGCGATCCTGTCGATCAGCGCCCGATCGTCCGACCCGTCCGTCATCGCCGAGATGAAATTCCCCGCAAACGCTGCAAATTCTCCCGGGACGGAGAATGCGCGCGCGCGGCGCTGTCGGCAAGAGGGCTCATTCACGTCCGGGAAGAAAAAAGGAGCCGCCCCCGGCTGGGCGGGCCGCACGCAAAGCGAATAAAACAGGGCGCAAAGCCGTTGATAGGATCATGCGCGTGATGGAGTTTGACTGTGACGTCGGAGGATAAGGCGCCGACCCTTGAATTCGGCAGGAACGAAAAACCGACGGCGGACGCGGACCCGCAAACGCCTTGCGGCGGCGACCTTGGCGACGAGCCTTTCGGCGGAGAGATTCGCGCCGCGCTCGCCCTTCGCTTGTCCGACGCGCCGCGCGGCCGTTTGGAACGCGCGCTGGCCTCCATCGCCGCCGCGGACTGAGCCGCGGCCGCCGCCGGCGGCGGCGGCGAATGGGGTCCCGCCCGGGCTTCGCCGGGCCCTGTCGCGATTTGCGCCGCGGGCGGTCGCGCGCGCCGCGACGAGCTGGTCGCTCCGTATACGGCCCCAATTGAATTCTACGCCGGAAACCTGACCAGGCGCGGGACAAGAAGCGAATAATTGCGCGCCGCGAACGTTAACGGGGTGAGCGCTTGCAACGTTAACGGAGTGAGCGCTTGACGAATTTCAATTCAACCCCACCGGAGTAATCGAATGCCCCGCAAGACCAGCCTTTACGCCGCCGCAGCGTTCGCCGCGCCGTTCATCCTGTCGAGCGCCCATGCGGACGACGACCCGCGCGCCGAAGCCCGCGCCCGGGCCGAAGCCCGCAAGACCGTCGTCGACGCGGACCTCACGCGTCTCATCAACAATCGCGGCGTTTTCAACCGCAACGGTCTCGCCCCGCAGGTCCGCATCACCTCGCCGCTTAACGACGGCCTCGTCGCCCGCGGCGCGTCGCGCGTCGGGGCCGGCGACCCCGACGGAACCGGCTTCGTCATCACGCTCGAAGTCTTCACCCGCGACAACAACGACGTCGACGTGAAGGAATCGATCGACATAAGAGACGTTGAGGCGCTCGGCCGTCTCAACCCGGACTTTCCGGGCCTTTTCGTGTTCATCGACGAAGACCTGGTCACGCCCGACGGAACGATCATCGAGGCGAACACGAATCTCGGACCGCTTTTCAATATTGCGGGTACGGACGATACGGCGGGTCCCGGCGTGACGATCTGGGCCGGCTGGCACGTCCTTGAATCGCTGCCGGGGGAAGTTGACGAGTTCACAATCACGGCGGCGGTCGTGGACAATGAGGGGCGCATCGGCTTCGACGCCGTCGACGTCGCCGTCGACCGCGACCTTGCATCGGGCAACGCCCTGACGCCGAACCCCGGCGAGGAGGTCTTCCCGACCGGCGACGCAGCGCCCCTCGTTGAAATCATCGCGCCGCGCGAGCCGAGCGCCGTCGCCCGCGGCGAGGCGCCGCCCGACGGCTCGCTTCACTTCATCCAGGTTAACGTCACCGACCCCGACGGCGACGTCGTGGTCGACGAAATCGGCCAATCGGCGGGCGAGACCGATGGGCTCGGCGCGCTTATCGGGCGCATCGACAATCCGGGCGCCGGCGTCGGCAATCCGAACGGAAACGTTCCTGGGTTTGAATTCTTCTTCGACGCGCCCTTCGCCGGCGCGGGCAACGAGGCGAACGTCAATCTCGCGCGCCTGTTCAACATCGCCGGCAGCGAAATCGTCGTCCTGCCGGATGGAAGCGAGGCCGTGCGCACGACGCTGCAATGGGTCGTCGGCGCGCCGTTCGCCGACGATCTTGCGAATTTCGTCACATTGAGCGCGCGCGTGACCGACGCTTCCGGCAATGTCGGCGAAGCCGCGCGGGTTTTCCGCTTCACGGACGATGTGGACAACGGCGGCGAACTGACGCCGGATCCGCAATTCGATGACGGATCGCAATCCGAAGAGCAATCCGAAGAATAGCGGCGATCCGCGCCGTGCGCAGGCTGGCGGCGCTTCGGCGCCGCCATTCCCGCGCCGGCGCCCCTCGCGGCGGTCTCACCTGCGCCGACGCGTTCACTCGCCGCTTGCGGCCGATTGCGCGAGGAACTGCGCCTCGGTTCGCACGCAGCGGTTTCGATCGGGCATGGGCGTCGGCCGTGGCGCGCGGCGCCCTAGAACGGGTTCAGCGTGAAGCCCTCCTGCTGGAGCAGCGCATGGGCGGTCATCGCCGAGAGCGACATCTTCACGCCGGGCAAGAGATCGGCGGGGGCGACGCCCCGACGGGCCGCGCTCTGGCCGCAGACCTCGATCCGCGCGCCATGGGAAAGAAGCTCAGCCACGAGATCGGCGTTCGCATTGCTCTCACCCGTCAGCGCCTCGTAATGGTCGTCATTCGTTACATCGTGCACGGAGGCTCCCTGAACGACGAAAGCGAGACTCATCGCTTCAGGGCCGACGCCAGCCTCGGCGTGCATATTGAGAAAGCGCGCGCCGCTGACGAGGGACCTGTTCAGGGAGCCCGGCTCGGCCGCTTTGGCGACATCGAAGCTGATCCTGAACCGCGCGCCCTCCGGTATCGGCGTCGCCTCCTCTATTGTCGCCACGGGCCCGAATTCGGGGATCAGCGCTCCGGCGTGTAACACCTCCTGCTGCGCCCAGTCCTGACCGCAAACCGCTGACGCCGCCGTGACCGCGGCCAGCGCGGCTCCTCGTTCGCCCATATCTCTCGCTC